>NZ_BAAJYT010000003.1:0-85989 GCF_057541515.1 Acidovorax sp. KNOB132 | reverse complement strand
CCGTCGGAACGGCCGCGGCGCCGGCGGTGGCCGGCTCGGGCGGCTGGTACGACAGGCCGCGGCAGGTCAGGTGCTGCAGCGCCAGTTCGCCTTTGCCCTGCACCTGGGTGTCGTAGCGCCAGACCTGCGCGCCGGTGGTCGCGTCGAGCGCAATGACCGACTGGTGCGGGGTGCACAGGTACAGGCGGTTGCCGACCTTCAGCGGCGTGACCTCGAAGGTCGTCTCCTGCGGATCGCCGGGCTCGCCGCGCACGTCGCCGGTGCGGTACTGCCAGGCGACCTCCAGGCCGCGAACGTTGTCGGGGGTGATCTGGCCCAGCGGGGAGTAGCGCTGGCCCTCGCCGGTGCGGCCGTAGGCATGCCATTCGCCGGGCGGGATGGCGCCGTTGTCGCCAGGGCTGCCAGCCGCGGCGGGCACCGCCGTGGTGGGGGTGGGGGCGGCATGCGCGGCGAAGGCGCCGGGCACGTCGTGCGCGTCATGGAACCACGAGGCCACGGCCACGGCCAGAAAGGCCGCCAGCGTCACGCCCAGCGCACGGCGCGGGCCGCGCTGCGATGGCGAGACCAGGCCGCGGGACACCCAGGGCGTGAGCAGCAGCAGCCCCAGCACGAAGAACACGTCGCCCCGTGCAGCAAGAGGCCACCAGTCCAGCCCGGCCTCCCACAGCGACCACAGCAGCGTCACCAGCACCAGCCCGGCATAGACCCACAGGGCGGCGGGGTTGCGCTGGGCCAGCATCCAGCCGGCGAGCAGGGTGGCCAGGCCCGCGGGCAGGTAGTACCACGAGCCGCCCAGGGCGATGAGCCAGACCCCGCCGACGCCGATGGCCAGGCCGATCACGACGAGAAGCACCCCCAGGAAAACAGGCGCGTGGCGTTGGTTGGGCATGACCATTCCTCTTGAATAGGCAGTTCCCGGGCATGGCCTGCGGCCGGATGTGCGGGGGTTGGGGCTGGGAAGCGGCACGCTGGAAGTCGCGTGCGCCGGGGGTGACGTTAAGCGGGCACCCCGCGCCGCCGTGTCGGTTCCGCCCGTCGCCCCATGTAGGACGAACGCACCGGGCCCCGGCACCGGTGCTTTGGAGCCTTGCATGACGCGTGCGCGACAGGGCCTCAGGGTTTCCGGCCTGCAGGGATGGGGCTGCCCTGCGCTGCAATGGTGGTTGCTTACTTTGCGAGAACCGACCGACCATGCAGCGCCGCCATCTCATGCAGCTCGGGGCCGCGGCCCTGGCCGCCCCCGCCCTCACCGCCCGTGCCCAATCCTTTCCCGCCCGGCCCATCAAGCTGGTGATCGCCTTCCCGGCCGGCGGACCCACCGACATCACCATGCGCGTGCTGGCCGACAGCGCCGGCAAGGCGCTGGGCCAGCCGGTCATCGTGGACAACAAGCCCGGCGCCGGCGGCACGCTGCCCGCGCAGCTGCTGCAGTCCTCGGCGGCCGACGGCTACACCGTGGCGCAGATCCCGCTGGGCGTGTTCCGCATGCCCTACACCACCAAGATCAACTGGGACCCGGTCAAGGACATCACCTATGTGCTGAACGTCACGGGCTACGCCTTCGGCGTGGTGGTGCCGGCCGACTCGCCGTTCAAGACCTGGGCGGACTTCGTGGCCTATGCCAGGGCCAACCCCGGCAAACTCAGCTACGGCTCCACCGGCACGCTGACCAGCCCGCACCTCACCATGGAACTGGCCGCGCAGCAACTGGGCCTGCAACTGCTGCACGTTCCGTACAAGGGCAGCGCCGACCTGATGCAGTCCATCCTGGGTGGGCAGATCATGGCCGCGGCCGACTCCACCGGTTTCGCGCCGCAGGTCGAGGCGGGCAAGCTGCGCGTGCTGAACACCTGGGGCGCCGAGCGCCTGGCGAAATTCCCCGATGCCCCCACGCTCAAGGAACTGGGCATCGACGTGGTGCAGAACTCGCCCTTCGGCATCGGCGCGCCCAAGGGCACGCCGCCGGACGTGGTCAAGCGCCTGCACGATGCGTTCAAGCAGGCGATGGACCAGGAGTCCTACCGCACCGCGCTGGCGCGCTACGACATGGTGCCGATCTACATGGACAGCGCGCGCTACCGCCAGTTCGCGCAGGACACCTTCACGCGCGAGAAGGCACTGGTGGAAAAGCTGGGCCTGGGCAAGCCGCTGTAATCCCCCGCGCACCGGGATGGAGCGCCGCTTGCGATGGATCGATTTGCTATGAAAATAATAGCTACAAGGGCAATATTTTCTAGGTCATGCGGCCCATCGCACCCAAAATGGCCTGCGCGACCTCGGCAAAGCCCGCGCCGCGCTCGCCCCGGGTGACGTAGCGCGGTCGGTGGCGCAGCTGCGGCACGAAGCGCGCCACGTTCGCCACGCCCACGCTGTGGGCGAAGCGCTCGAACATCAGCTGGTCGTTGGTGGAGTCGCCCACGTAGACCCATCGGTCGATCTCGGCGTCCAGGTCGCGCCCCAGGCGCTCGCGCACGATCCAGCGGGCACCCTCCAGCTTGTTGTGCGCCCCGAACCAGCCGTTGACGTGGATGCTGCTCACCGTGGCATGCATGCC
The DNA here is from genome assembly GCF_057541515.1 of Acidovorax sp. KNOB132. Lineage (NCBI taxonomy): Bacteria > Pseudomonadati > Pseudomonadota > Betaproteobacteria > Burkholderiales > Comamonadaceae > Acidovorax > Acidovorax sp. KNOB132. The sequence goes on along the minus strand of NZ_BAAJYT010000003.1, from coordinate 83,435 downwards.
CGCCGCGTGCAGGCGGTCCACCACCTGGTCGATGGCGGCCTGCGGCAGGTGCACGAACTCGCTGTGGTCGATGGCGATGTCGCACTCGCGCCCGGCGGAATCGGTGGCGCGGCGTGCGCCCGGCACCTCGCGCTCGATCTGCGCCAGCACGGCCTGCATCCGCGCGTGGTTGGCCGCCCGCGTCGGCGCATCCTGTTGATACCATTTCGATAGCACGATGCCGGCGTTTTCATTGCGCTCCAGGGCATTCTGGTTCCGCTCCGCCACCAGCGCCACTGCGCCGTTCTCCGCCACGATGGCGTCCACGGGCCACGCGGCCGCAAAGGGCTCGCTCCAGCCCACGGGGCGCCCGGTGATCGGGATCACATGCAGGCCCGCCGCTTTCAGGTCCGCGATGGCGGCCAGCGCATCGGCAGTGATGGCGCCATCGGTGGTGAGGGTGTCGTCGATGTCGGTGAACACCCCGGCGAGGGTGGGGGGCGGCTGCCATGCGGCCAGCGGCTGAAGGGTGGCGGGGAGGGTGGAAAGCATTGCGGTGGGATGGCTGGGTGCAGTGTGAAAGGTGGAGCGCTCACGGCATGACGGCCGACCTGGGCAACGGTGGGCAGTCGATGCACTCCGGGGGGATATTTTCGAAAACAATGTCGCGCCCGACCTGCACGGCATTCAGTGGTGGATTCAGCCACCAGTAAAGCTGTCCGTTGATCCAGAGGTCCACCACATCGCTTTCCCCCAGCAGCGTTTCGGGTGCGATCCGATACAGGCGCACGAAAGAGGGAATCTTGAAGTCAGGGTGGATGAGGCGCTGGACGAGGGAAGCGTCGTAATACTCAACCCTATAGACGTGGCGAGGACTGATGTAAACACCTTTGAGCGTCGGGGCGAATGCGTACCAAACCGCGATCGCCCCCATTCCGATCAAGGCAGACCACCCTGCCCACCGGCGGTACCTTGGCGCATTTTTCATCGCATTCACCATGAAATTCTTTGCGGAAATGGCAGCCGCACCCGGCGTACGTCCGACAACACCATGAAGTCGCCTCCCCTTTGGTGCTTGGCCCGCCAATCGCGAAAGTCCTTGTTCTGAACGATGTATTTGTAGCCCTGAACGGCAGCAGGAGATTCGTTTACCAGCACTTCTTCGAGCGGCACGCTCCACTGTGTACGAACCCCGCATTCCACGCCATTGAAGCCCCAACAGCCCAGGGGTTGGGAAATGAAAGAATTGTCATCGTTGAAATCGTAGGCATCGCGCAGATAAAAGCCCAGTTCATTGATTTCGATGGTCGCTTTGCCCATACCTTGAGGGGTCACCATTCCAGAAACTGCCACGTTGATCTGCGCCTCGCCCATGGCGCCATAGAAGTCATCCATGGGATCGCTCCATTGGCCTAAAGCCAGATAATTCACCTGACAGGTGTCTTCGAGTATTTTGGCGGGCTGGGACAAATTGCCGAAACGCCAGCATTGATGATTGCGGCCTCTGTTCTCCGTTTCTACTCGTCGTTTCAGCATGGCAATACCTGCCGGGCTTGACCATTTGGCTTGTAAACTGGCCATTGCGGTCTGCACACGGGCAAACCCCAGCGCCCATGCCATCGAGACGGTGTTTTCATCCAGGCGTTCGGCGCCCAATTGGATTAACCGATGCGGCGGACGGCTTTCCTTCATCTCCTGTGGCATGGCAAGGGGCGCCCCGTTGAACCACCGCTCCATCAACGCCGCCGCCACCGGCCATCCCAAACGCGAGCGCATCACGGAGGGGATGTCCCGCAACTGGAATAACCGTGTGGCGTATTGCGGCGTGTTCTTGCGCCCGAGCATTGCATCAAGAGCCTCCTGCGGCGCTTTCAAAAGATCGACCATGTTTTTTCCTCCCCTCTTTTATCGGTTGCACGCGAAGGCATGCGTGACCGGCGCGGATTATGGGCAGGAAGGACGGGAATCTCGACGGGCGAAGTGCATGAATGCGTTGCGCGATGTAACTAATCAGCAAACTTGCCTGCGCGATTGCGAGCGCGGTCTCAGCGCTTGGCGAACTCGATGATGGCCCGGTAGAAGCGGTCGGAGCCGTCCTTGGTGTTGTCCGGGCCCAGCTCCATGCGGTTCACGCCGTTTTCGGCGCTGCCCTTGAACCGGTTCGGAATCACCGAAAAGTAGTACGGGCTGATGAACCGCGCGCCGCCGGCGTAGTGCGACTGCATGGCCGCCAGGTGGGCGCCGTCGCGCTTCCACTGCTGCGGATTGAATTCGGGCACGCCGTAGTCGGCGATCTTGCGTTCGGCCAGGAACCCCCGCACCCAGTCGCTGTCGGTGGCGCCGCCATACAGGTTGATGCCGTGCTTCCAGGGCAGCGAGCCGTGCAGGGTCTGGTCCGCCGCGAAGAGCTGCGGGTTCCAGGAGGAGTTCACGTTGGGCACGATCTGGTGGGAGTACAGCTTGTCGGCCGGCAACCCTTCGCCCAGCGCGATGCGGTAGAACTCGCCCAACTGCGCCGCCACCTGCTGCTCGCGGTAGCGGTTCCAGTCGCGCGCCAGCGGGTTGAACAGCACGCCCTGCTGGGGTTGGGGCAGGTCGAGCCATGAGCGCACGCCGGCCAGTTCGCTGCCCGCTCTCAAGCCGAACACTTCGGGCGGACGCCGGGTGGTCGGCGCCTCGCGGCGATCCCTGGCCATCACCGTGAACTCGGTTTTGGCCACTTCGTAGCGTGCCGTGCCCGCACGCGCCACGATCTGTGCCATGTGCTTGCCGGGGCGCAGGGTGCTGAAGTCCACGTCGGTGCGAAAACCCACGTTCGGCGTGGTGACCGCGTCCAGCGCCCGGTACACGTCCAGCCGATTGAACCCGCGCGCGATTGGACCGATGTAGCGGGCGTCCAGGTACAGGTCCAGGTTGGTCACGCGTCCTTCGGGATCCCACAGCCAGCCTGAGAGCGGCAGCGTGCCGGCGGCAAACGCGTCGTAGTGCTCTGCCAAGCTGCTCGCTGGCTCGCGGCTCACATCCCGCGAGGGGGCGGGAACGGCGCTGAACGCGGCATATGCCGTGCCTGCCTGGCGGTTGAGTGCCGCGATGCTGCCGTACTGCTTGGCGAGGTAGGCCCGAAAACCAGCCACGGACGCCGGGCTGTAGTCGGTGGTGCGGATGTTCTGGTGCGCTCCCATGCCATGTTCGAAATCCGGAAACAGGTGGTGTAATTCACCTGCGAGGGTGATGGCGACGATGCGCTGCTGTTGCTCGGGCGGCAGGGCCTTGATGCGCCGGGCCACATAGCGCAGCGCCTCGTAGCGGTAGCGGTTGACCGGGATGGAGGCGTCCGTCTCCAGCGTATAGGGCGCGATGCGGTAGCCGAAATAGCCCAGTTCCAGCGGCTGGCCGCCGGGCAGCTGCATGAGGTTGCGCGGGTCTTTCTCCAGTTCGTCGGTCAATGGGCCTACGGAGTCGAAATGGTCCCCGGCCAGGTACAGCACGACGGGACGCTTCACATCGGCCACGAGCTGCAGGAATTCATCGACCCGCGCTGTGTCGATCTCCCAACCGGTGGCAGTCCGGCGGTAAAGCGCCAGGAGCTGCAGCGTGGCCGTGAAGCCGATCTGCACCTGCCCCCGAGGGCCACCGGGCTCTAATGTGTCCAGCAGGCGATTGATGGCCGCAGCGCCAGTGCGCCTGCGCTCATGGCAGAGGTTGATGGCCGCATCGTAGGTTTTGATGCCGGGGTCGCTGGCGGCTTCGTCGCACACCATGGTTCCGACGATCGACGGGGCGATGATGAAGGGAGCGCGTGCCGTGGCAGGAGCGGTATCTGCGTATGCCGTGGCTCCCAGCAGGGACAGAGCCGCCGCCAAAGCCCGGCGGGCGTAAAAAAAAGCGCATGGCAGAGCATCCGTGAGGCAAGAGAACCGCACGGCCATCGCTGGCCGCGCAAAAGAACCCGGTGGCGGGATGGAGGTGTCAGGGGGCGCTGAGCGCTTTCTCCAGGTAGAAACGCCCCTCGCTGGCTTCGTACAAGCCCAGTTCGCCGAACTGCATGCGCGTACCCGGCTTGCATTCGAAGTCCATCGTAATGCGTCCTGGCGGCCCAGCAATCAGCAAGGGCATCGTGCCCCAGGTGATGTCCTGCCCCGCCTTGAGGCCGTCCAGGCGCACGAGGCTGGAGCGTGCCGCGCCATCGGGCCGGGTATAGCCCACCCAGAGGCGCTGGCACTGCCCCTGCAGTTTGTCCAAGGGCAATCGGAGAATGGAAATGCCATCCATCCTGAAGGACTTCGCACGCCACTCGATCAAGGCCTTTCCGGATTCCATGCCCGCCTCACTGGCGAAGGGGTCGCCGTCCCACCCATGGGTCCGGATCGTGTCGGGCTCGGCCTTTTGAAGCAGCACCGGGTGTCCCAGGCTCAGGTTCGGCATCAGGGGCGCGCTGTTGCGCAGGTGATAGGCCCCCAGAGCCACGCCCGCCACGATGGCGGCCAGGGCGCTGCCCAGGGCCACGCCCCGGCGTGGCTGGCGCCACAGCATGGCCACGCCCTGGGCGGCCAGGAGCACAAACAGGATGTCGAGCGCGCTGATGCTGTAGCGCGGGTTGTAGAGCACCGGCACATGCACCGCGCACTGGTAGGCGGCGGCGCCGGCGAGCATCCATCCCATCAGGTGACGCCGCGCGCCCCAGACGCCCAGGCAGGCCAGCAGCACGAGCACCACGCGCCAGGAGCGGTCGTTCATGACATGGCGATCCAGGTGCGCGCGGCTGAAGAACAGCACGGCCCCGAGCTTTTGCACATACATCTGCGCCAGCACCGGGAAGGGCGTTTCGCGCAGCATGGTCTTGGCCACGGCCAGCAAGCGGCGGTCGCCTTCCATCGAGAGGTGGCCCTGGCCGCCCGTCACGGTCGATTCGTCATGGACCAATCCAAAATATGGCGGCTCGTAGCCGGACAGCACCGGGTTGCTGCCGAAGTACAGCGCCGCACCGGTACCGGTCGCGATCATGGGCCGGCCGAATTCCTCGTTCTGGCGCACCATGTAAGCACTCACCAGTCCCAGGGCGATCAGGTGCACCGCCGCAATGCGCATGGCCGCGCCGCGCGGCGCACCTTGCAGTTTGCGCGATGCAACGAAGAAGGCCACCACGGCAAACGGCAGCCAGTACATGTAGGTTCCGCGGGTCAGGGTGGCCGCAGCGAGGGCCAGGCCCGCCAGGACCACGGCGCCGATCCGCCAGCGCGCTGCGCGCGTGCCGGCCGTGGTGTCTACCGCATAGGCGGTAGCCCAGAGCCACACGGCAACCAGGAACACGAAGGGCGCTTCGCCCATGAGCACCGCCCCGGCCTCCACCAGCATGTGGGGCAGCACGAACAGCCAGGCCGCGGCGGCGGCGGCCACGCGCCCGCCGATCTTGCGTGCGGCATCGAACGTGAGCACCAGCGCCACGAGGGAGATCGCGAGATTCGCCGCCTTGACGGCGATCGGGTCCGCCCCTGACAGCGCCATGTAGACGACCGCACCCGGCGCTACTTTGAGGATCTCCGGGTCGCTGAACAGCTTGGCCGCGTCTTCCAGCAGTTGCCGCGCCAGCGGCAGGTAGGTATGCACCGAGTCGAATGGGATATCCACCCGCGTGAGCACTTCCACCGTGCGGGCGGCGTAGAAGATGAGGGGTACGATCAGGCCCCAGAGCATCCAGTGGAGGGTGGCGCGCTCGGAAGGCGCCAGGGTGTGGTTGGCGTGGGCTTGCAAGGGGATCATGGCGTGGTGTTTCCGGCCATATCGTTCAGGCCTTCCAGGTCATCGGGGTGCAGGTAGGTGCTCAGGGGCTCGGTGGGCACGCTGCCCACGTCGTAGTGCAGGAACGCCACCAGGAACTGGATGCCGATGAGCACCGGCAGCGCCGCCAGCATCACGGTGCCGCTCGTGGCCGGATGGGTGCCGTAGGCGCTGTTGATCCAGTGCATCGCCCCGAACAGGCCCCCGGCCAGCAGCAAAAGCATGCCGAAGAGGCTGTAGATCGAGCCCACGTTGAAGTCGCGCACCAGGTAGCTGTACACGTAGCGCCGGGCCAGGCGCGAGGCGTGCTTTTTCAGGAATTCGGGCAGGACCTTGCCGATCTTGAGGTTCGATTCTTCGTCCGCGTACACGGCGTCCATGGGCACGTCGCGCACCACCGCCCGCAGCGTGTTCAAGCGGAACAGCATGTCGGTCTCGAAGAAATAGCGGCGCTCCAGCTTGTCCAGCGGAAGCTCGCGCAGCACGCTGGTGTGGATGGCGGTGTAGCCGTTCGTCGGGTCCATGATGGACCAGTAGCCGCAGCTGAGCTTGGTCATGAACGACAGCACGGCATTGCCGAACAGGCGCATCCCGGGCATGCCGCGCACCGATTCGGGCCGGAAGAAGCGGTTGCCCTTGGTGTAGTCGGCCCGGCCGTCCTGGATGGGGCGCACGAACAGCGGCAGCAGGCGGGGGTTCATCTGGCCGTCGCCGTCGATCTTGACCACGATGTCGATGCCGTCCGCGACGGCCTGGCGGTAGGCCGTGACCACGGCCCCGCCCACGCCCTGGTTCTCGGGGTTGAACAGCACCTGCACGCGCGGGTCGGTGCAGTGCTGCTGGATGAAGGCGCCGCTGCCGTCGGGGCAGGCGTCGTCCACCGCGTAGATGCGGGACACGCTGGCCGGAATCGTGCGGATCACCTCCAGCACATGCTGGGTGACCTTGTAGCAGGGGATGGCGACGGCGACGCTCATGGTGTGCTTCGTCATGCCGAAGCCCTCCCCGCCACGGCGATGCCTGCCAGGATCAGAGCCCCCCCGATGAAGGTCTGCAGATGCAGCGGCTCATCGAGGAACAGCCACCCCAGCGCCGGCACGATCAGGAAGGCCAAGCCCATGAACGGATAGGCCAGGTGCAGCGGTGCGCTGCGCAGCACCCAGATCCACAGCAGCGTGGTCACGCCGTAGAGCGCCAGGGCGACGATGAGCCAGCCGTTGAAGATCCAGTCGGTCAGCACCGGCTGGGCCGGCAGCATCATGGCCGCCTTCTTGAACAACAGTTGCCCGAGCGAGATGCCGAGCACGCACAACAGGGTCAGGGACGTGAGTAAAAGGGACATGGTGAGAAGGCAGGGGGCGTGTCATGCCGACACGGGGCGGGCCGGGGTGGGGCGCCGCAAGGCGAAAGCGGGAAGCAGGGCCAGGGGCAGGGTGAAAAACGGCAGGAGGTAACGGTATTCGCCCGCCGTGGACAGCAGGAAGATGGCCACCAGCTGCACGGCCATGGGCAACGCCACGATCAGCAGGGGCAGGTCGCGCCGGGCGATGCCCCGGCACAGGGCCCACGCCAGCAAAAGCATGCCGAGCCAAGGGGTCCACAGCAGCCACCGCCATGCATGGCTGGCCTTTTGCAGGGCGATGAAGCGGCGCTCCACGCCGCGCAGGTCGAACTGGCGAAAGACCGACGCCGACTGCGTGCGCTGCAGCACGTAGGTGGCGTAGGTCACGGAGGGAAAGCCGCCCTGCGCGAGCGCGGCGGCCAGGAAGACGTTGACCCGGCTGGCGATGAAGTCGGGCAGGTTCTGCCAGAGGTTGTAGGTGAAGAATTCACGCACGAGGGCCTTCTGGTCGGGCTGCGGCAGGCCTTGCATCTGCGGGCCTTCGGGATGGAAGACGAGCATGTCCCAGTACGCCGGGTCGGCATAGGCCTGCAGTTGCGGCAGGGGGCGGTAGCGCCCGAGCATCTCGATCGTGGCGGGCGACACCTTGGGCCGGTCCAGCACCCAGGGATCGTTCATGTGGGGATACTGGTCCCACAGGCGGTTCATGGCCCGGGGCTTGAGAAAGTTCACGGTCTCGAAGACCACCATGGGATAGACGGCTTCCTGTGCCCTGGACGGATGCAGCTGGTGGCCCGCGAACATCGCCGCGCACACCGCACCGATGACCGCCGCCAGCGTCCAACGGCTGCGGTGCTCCAGCACCAGCAGCACGGCGACCGCCGGCAGCAGAAAGACGATGCCGTTCGGCCGGGCGAAGGCCGCGAAGGGCAGCGCCACGGCCACCATGGCCAGCGAGGCCGCGCCCATCATGCGCTGGCGGGCCGCCAGCCAGAGCTCGAACAGCAGGCCGCAGGACGCCACGGCGAAGATGCCGTCCGGGTACAGCGTGCCCATGAAGTAAACCATGTGCGGTGCCAGACACACCAGCACCAGCACCACCGCGAAGCTCTTTCTCAGGCCCTGCCGCCAGTACCACGCGAGCATGCGGGCGAAGATCAGCGCGCACAGGCACAGCAGCACTGCCACGGGCACTTCCACCCGCCGCGTGCCTTCATAGAACAGGCGCACGAAGTAGTACCAGAAGACGGTCTTGCCGGAGCGGAAGTCGCCTCCGCGCTCCACCTCCAGCAGGATGGAGACCGAGTCCTCCCCCAGGATGCCGGGCCAGAAGGCCATCAGCCAGGTGCCGTACAGCGCTATCAGGGCGCTCCAGATCACCAGGAACGGGGTGGCTGCCCGCCAGCCATCCCGCGGGGCGCGGACCGCGCGGGCAATGGACGGAGATGGCAGCGTCGCTCCCACGGCCGGGCGATGGTCTGCGCTCAACCGGCGGCCTGCAGCGCCAGGCCGGCGTGCTCGCGCAACGGGTGGAAATGGATCTTGGGAAACCGCTCCTGGGCCAGGCGCACGTCGTAGGGCGAGGTGCACAGGTAGGCCAGCGTGTCTGCTGCGTCGTGCGCGAGCCGCAGCGGGTAGGCGTCGGTGAACGCCCGCAGGTCGGCCGGGCTGTCGGCGGTGATCCAGCGGGCGCCGGTGTACTGGCAGCCCTCCAGCCGCACGTCGGCGTCGTATTCGGTCTTGAGGCGGTGCTGTACCACTTCGAACTGCAACTGGCCCACCGCACCCAGCAGCATGGCACCGCCGGCGTCGGGCTTGAAGACCTGGATCGCGCCTTCCTCACCGAGCTGGGCCAGGCCCTGCTGCAGCTGCTTGGTGCGCAGCGGGTTCTTCAGGATGACCGTCATGAACAGTTCGGGCGCGAAGAACGGCAGGCCGGTGAACTGCAGGCTGGCGCCGTCGGTGATGGTGTCGCCCAGCTGCACGCCGCCATGGGTGGTGAAGCCGATGATGTCGCCGGCATAGGCCTCTTCCACCGCCTCGCGGCGTTGCGACATGAAAGTCACCACGCTGGTGGGGCGCAGTTCCTTGGCGGTGCGCTGCACCTTGAGCTTCATGCCCGGCGTGTACCGGCCCGAGGCCACGCGCACGAAGGCGATGCGGTCGCGGTGGTTGGCGTCCATGTTGGCCTGCACCTTGAACACCACGCCCGAGAAATTCTGGTCTTCGGGCTGCACGGTTTTCTCGACCGGCTGCTTGTTCACCTGCAGGCTGCTCAGGCGGGGGCGCGGCGAGGGGGCCAGGTCCACCAGCGCATCCAGCACTTCCATGACCCCAAAGTTGTTCACGCCGGAGCCGAAGAACACCGGCGTCTGCTTGCCGGCGAGGAAGGCCTCGTGGTCCCATGTGGGCGAGGCGCCCACGGCGAGTTCCATGCTCTCGATGGCGGCGTCGAATTCGCTGCCGAAACGCGCGCGCAGGTTGGCAGCGTCCGACAGGGGAATGGTCTCGAAGTCCTGCGGGCGGCGCTCGCTGCCCGACTCGAACACCGTCATGGCCTGCGTGCGCAGGTTGATGATGCCGCCGAAACCCTTGCCCTGGCCCACGGGCCAGGTCATGGGCACGCAAGGCATGCCCAGCTCGCGCTCGACCTCGTCCAGGATGTCCAGCGGTTCGCGCACTTCGCGGTCCATCTTGTTCACGAAGGTGATGATGGGCGTGTCGCGCTGGCGGCAGACCTCGATCAGGCGGCGCGTCTGCGCCTCCACGCCGTTGGCCGCGTCGATCACCATCAAGGCCGAATCGACGGCGGTGAGCACGCGGTAGGTGTCTTCCGAGAAGTCCTTGTGGCCCGGCGTGTCCAGCAGGTTCACCACGTGGTCGCGGTAGGCCATCTGCATGACCGAGCTGGCCACCGAGATGCCGCGCTGCTTTTCGATCTCCATCCAGTCGCTGGTGGCGTGGCGGCTGGCCTTGCGGCCCTTGACGGCGCCGGCGATCTGGATCGCGCCCGAGAACAGCAGCAGCTTTTCCGTGAGCGTGGTCTTGCCCGCGTCCGGGTGGGAGATGATGGCGAAGGTGCGGCGGCGCCGTGTTTCGGAGACGTAGGACACAGAGTTTTTTTGGTGAGGGCGCGGCGCAGCGGTGGGCCGAAGTACGGGCGCCAGGGTCGGCGCGCTGGCGCGCCGCCGCAGAGGGCGCCCGCGGAAAAGTGGCCGTATTCTAATGTCGGCCCTGCAACCGGCCATCGCTGGGCGGCGCCGGACTGCGGCTGTCCGGCGCATAGCCATGGTTACGTGGCCGTTTGGAGTGCCAGGGGCATGCGCTGGAACCAGCGCTTGAGCCGCAGCGCCGGGGACTCCACGATGTGCCAGGAGGCATATCCGGCCACGAAGGCCAGGGCCACCGACAGCAGCAGGCTCTGGGTGAATGGAAGTTGCGGCCACAGCGCATGCACCGATTGCTGAATCGGGCAGCTGTACAAGTAGATGCCGTAAGACGGGTCTCCGCCGCGCTGCAAAAAAAGCCAGCGCAGGCACATTCAGCGAGCCTAGAAAGATCAGCAGTGGCGGCAGCAAAAGAAGGCCCGCCGAATGCTCCAGATGGAATCCGAAGAACAGCACAGCTGCCAATGGCGCCAGTACAAGCAGCAGGCGGCCGGAGCGCGCATGGAACTCGTCCCTGAATACGGCAATGAGCGCGCCATAGGTGAAATAGGCAGGGTATTCGAACCAGTGCTGCATTTCCCCGGCGAGATCCGAGTTTCGGGCTGTGAGAAAGAAAGCGATGTAGGCTAGGCCGACCACGCCAGCGAGCCAGCGCGACCTGAAAACGCCCACCAGTCCCACGCCTGCCAACACCAGGTAGCAAAGGCTCTCCATGGAGATGGTCCATAAGGGCCCGTTCATCAGGTGCTTGATCGGATTGTTTTCGAACACGCCCGGCATGTAGGGGTAGTCCTTGATCAACAGCACGTTGCGAAAGTAGTTGATCGTGTCTGGATGGTTCAGGAATTCCGCTGCCGGCAGAGAGGTGAAGAAAAGCCCGAACAAGAAGACATTGCTGAGCACGGCAATCAGCAGGCCGGGCCAGATCCGCAGAAATCGCTTGAGCAGAAACGCGGGCACCTGAGGCTGGCGCAACCAGCTCAGCGTGACGAGATAGCCGCTGATTGTGAAGAAACTCATTACCGCTACGCCACCGACCATGTCGGAATACAGCCAGGAGGGTGATGCAGTGTGCGTGATGTGAAAGTGGTGGCTGAAGATCACCGCGCTCGCTGCGCAGATCCGCAGTAGGTCGAACAGGTTGCCCCGGTGCTGTATGGACATGGTCGCTGGTTTTTCTGGCTCACTAAGGGGCGTGTTGCGTGTTGTAAGAGGGCTGTAGAACCATTCCCTTATCAGCTATGCAGGGTGCCAAGCTCCGCGCATGGGAATTGATAAAAGCCGATGTCCTTATAATCGCCGCTTTCCGAGGAGCGTTGCAGCGTCTTTACCCCCGGTGCCCGGTGTGCGGCAGGGACGCGAGGCTCGGATCATCATTTTGCAACGACGCTCGCCCACGCTTCTTGTGCGGTGAGTGAGCCATTCCCCTCCGATGCGTGGTTTTTTACCTTCTTTACCGGAGAAAACCATGAGCGCAGTTCTCAAGCCCCAGGCCGACCAGGCCATCGCCGACCTTTCCCTTGCCGCATGGGGCCGCAAGGAAATCCGCATCGCCGAGACCGAAATGCCCGGCCTGATGGCCATCCGCGACGAGTTCGCCGCCAGCCAGCCGCTCAAGGGCGCGCGCATCACCGGCTCGCTGCACATGACGATCCAGACTGCCGTGCTGATCGAAACGCTCAAAGCCCTGGGTGCCGACGTGCGCTGGGCTTCGTGCAACATCTTCTCCACCCAGGACCACGCCGCTGCCGCCATCGCCGCCACGGGCACGCCGGTGTTCGCCATCAAGGGCGAGTCGCTGGAAGACTACTGGGACTACACCCACCGCATTTTCGACTTTGCGCCTAAGGGCAGCGCGGGCGAAGGCCCCAACATGATCCTGGACGACGGCGGCGATGCCACGCTGCTGATGCACCTGGGCCAGCGCGCCGAGAAGGACGCCTCCCTGGTCGCCGGCAACGGTGCCAGCGAGGAAGAGCGCATCCTGTTCGCCGCCATCCGCAAGAAACTGTCGGAAGACGCGACCTGGTACACCCGCAAGTCGGCCGAGATTATCGGCGTGACGGAAGAAACCACCACCGGCGTGCACCGCCTGAACGAGATGTCCGCCAAGGGCACGCTGCTGTTCCGCGCGATCAACGTGAACGACTCGGTCACCAAGTCCAAGTTCGACAACCTGTACGGCTGCCGCGAATCGCTGGTGGACGGCATCAAGCGCGCCACCGACGTCATGATCGCCGGCAAGGTCGCCGTGGTGGCCGGCTACGGCGACGTGGGCAAGGGCTCCGCCCAGGCGCTGCGCGCGCTGTCGGCCCAGGTGTGGGTCACCGAGATCGATCCCATCAACGCCCTGCAGGCCGCCATGGAAGGCTATCGCGTGGTGACCATGGACTACGCCGCCGACAAGGCCGACATCTTCGTGACGACGACGGGCAACAAGGACATCATCACCCACGACACCATGGTGAAGATGAAGGACCAGGCCATCGTCTGCAACATCGGCCACTTCGACAACGAGATCGACGTCGCGTCGATCGAGAAGTACGAATGGGAAGAGATCAAGCCCCAGGTGGACCACATCACCTTCCCGGACGGCAAGAAGATCATCCTGCTGGCCAAGGGCCGCCTGGTCAACCTGGGCTGCGGCACGGGCCACCCGAGCTTCGTGATGTCGTCGTCGTTCGCCAACCAGACCATCGCGCAGATCGAGCTCTTCACCAAGCCCGATGCCTACGAGGCCGGCAAGGTCTACGTGCTGCCCAAGCTGCTGGACGAGAAGGTCGCGCGCCTGCACCTGAAGAAGGTCGGCGCCATGCTGACCGAACTGACGGACTCGCAGGCCGCCTACATCGGCGTGAGCAAGAGCGGCCCCTACAAGCCCGACACCTACCGCTACTGATCGGGCGGGGCTTCGCGCCCCGGGGCGGCGGCCGGTGACTCCGGCCTGTTTGCCCCTGTTTTGCTATAAAAATAATAGCTTTCTGCGCTAGATGAATATGCGCTGGAGGCCTTTTTGACTCTGAAAAGGACGGGCGCATGCGCGCAGACGTGTATCTGGTGGACAAGGGCCACGCCGCGACCCGGTCGCAGGCGCAGCGCCTGATCGCGGCCGGCGTGCAATGGCGGCTGGCACCCAGCCTGCCCTGGCACAAGGTGGCCAAGAACGGTGACGAGATTCCGGACATCGCCGAAGTGCAGTTGCTCGACCAGTCCGAGGCGCGCTACCTCTCGCGCGGCGGCCTCAAGCTGGAAGGCGCGCTCGTGTCCGCGGGCCTGGACGTGGCGGGCTGGCGCTGCCTGGACGTGGGCCAGAGCACCGGGGGCTTTACCGACTGCCTGCTGCAGCGCGGCGCGGCCCAGGTGATCGGCGTGGACGTGGGCCACAGCCAACTGCACGACCGCCTGCGGCAGGATCCGCGCGTGGTGGCCGTGGAAGGCGTCAACGCCCGGTCCCTGACGGCCGCATCGTTGCAGGACGCCTGCGAGGACGCCTTGTCCGAGCAGGTCGAGCAAGACCCCGACGACAACGAGACCCAGCCCGAAGCGCCCTACGGCTGGATGCGCAACGGCGGCCTGATCGACGACGAGTACGACGACAGCGACGATGCCAAGGAACACGACGTCGAAGCCTTCAAGGCCGAGCGCTCTGCCCGGGCGCGGGCCCGCGCGGAGGGCGCCCTGCCCACCGTGCGCCGGCGCCGGGCAGGGCTGGAGCAGGTGGACATCACCCCGGTGTTCGATCTGGTGACGGGCGATGTGTCGTTCATCTCGCTCACGCTCATCCTGCCGGCGGTGGCGCCGCTGCTCAAGGCCGGCGGCGACCTGCTCATGCTGGTCAAGCCGCAGTTCGAACTGCAGCCCGGCCAGGTGGGCAAGGGCGGCATCGTGCGCGATGTGTCGCTCTACGCCGTGGTCGAGCAGCGCATCCGCGGCTGCTGCGCGGAACTGGGCCTGACAGTAGCCGCCTGGATGGACAGTTCCATCGATGGCGGCGACGGCAACCGTGAATTCTTCGTCCATGCAAGGAGGGCGGCATGACTGCCTCCAATCCACCCTTACCCGTCAGTTTCGAATTTTTCCCCCCCAAGACGCCCGAAGGGGCCGAAAAGCTGCGTGCCGTGCGGCAGGCGCTGTATGCCCGGCGGCCCGAGTTCTGTTCCGTCACCTACGGTGCGGGCGGCTCGACGCAGGAGGGCACCTTCACCACCGTGCGCGAGATTCTGGCGGAGGGCGTGAGCGCGGCCTCGCACTTCTCGTGCATTGGCGCCACGCGCGAGACGGTGCGCAGCCAGCTGGCCACGCTAAAGGCCATGGGCGTGAAGCGCCTGGTGGCCCTGCGAGGCGACCTGCCGAGCGGCTACGGCGCGGGCGGCGAGTTCCACTACGCCAGCGATCTGGTGGCCTTCATCCGCGCGGAGACGGGCGATGACTTCCACGTGGAAGTGGCCGCCTACCCGGAAGTGCACCCCCAGGCCCGTTCGCCCGAAGCCGATCTGCAGGCCTTCGCGCTCAAGGTGCGTGCCGGCGCGCACTCGGCCATCACGCAGTACTTCTTCAATGCCGACGCCTACTTCCGCTTCGTGGACGACACGCGGCGGCTGGGGCTGGATGTGCCCGTGGTGCCGGGCATCATGCCCATCCTGGGCTCCACGCAGCTCATGCGTTTCTCCGACGCCTGCGGCGCCGAAATCCCACGGTGGATCCGCATGCGGCTGCAGGGTTTTGGCGACGACACGGCCAGCATCAAGGCCTTCGGCCTGGACGTGGTCACCGGCTTGTGCGAGCAACTGCGCGACCGTGGCGTGCCGGGCCTGCACTTCTACACGATGAACCAGAGCGCCGCCACGCTGGAGATCTGCCGCCGGCTGGGCCTTTAGACGCCGGCGGCCACTCCGGTAATATCGCCCCTTCGTTTTTCTGCCCACTATGACGTCCGCCTTCGCTCCCCTGTTGGTCGCCACCCTGTGCTGCGTGGCGTCTGCCCCGTCGTGGGCCCAGACACGGTACGTCTGCCGGGATGCAGCGGGCAACAGCTTCACGATGTCGCGCCCCTGTCCCTCCGGCACGACGACGTCGGTGGCGGCCACGGGGCCTGTCGCACCACCTCCGGCGTGGCGCTATGAGCCCCCGGTGCGCTCCGTGCCCGAAGGGCCGGCGTACCAGCGCTACATGAGCGCCCGTTGCCGCTCCCTGAGCGACACGCTGCGCGGAGGCTCCTCCGGCATTCAGCCCGACGCCTATGCTGGCATGCGCCGGGAGTACCAGCGCGACTGCCACGACGAGGAATCCGACGCTTCCTCCCGCTATTTCAGGGAGCAGAGCGAGGCGCGCAAGCAGCGGCAGGAGCAGGAGCAGCAACTGCGCGTGGCAGCCCAGGCCTCCCGCGAAGAGGCCACGCGCCACGCCGAGCAATGCCGGGAGTCGCGCCGCATTCTCACCGCCAAGCGGGCCCGCACGGACCTGACCGAAGGCGAAAGAAAGGACTTGAAGCGTTTTGAAGACGCCTACGAAACGCGCTGCCAGCGCTGAACTGCCCCACCGCCTCGGTGCGCTGTTGTCTGGCGCGCTGCTGTCGTGCGCCCTGGTGGCCTGCGCGGTCAAGGCGCCTGCGCCTGGCGACGACACCATTGCGGCGACGCAAAAGCCATTGATTCCCCTGCCGGCGCCAGCCCAGCCGCCCCGCGCATCGGCCCCTGTGAAGCCCCCGCCGGCCATCGCGGGTGAGGCGCCCTCCAAACCGTCGGACGCGGATGCGTCCTCCGAGAGCGATGCCGCCGATGCGTTCGTGCAGGAAGGCTTGGCCTCCTGGTACGGGGCCCGGTTCCACCGCCGCCGCACGGCCAGCGGGGAGCGCTTCGACATGAACGAATTCACTGCTGCCCACCGCACCTTGCCCTTCGGCACGCGCGTGTGCGTGCGCAGCTTGGTGACCGGCCGCGCCGTGCAGGTGCGCATCAACGACCGCGGGCCCCACTCGCCCGGCCGCATCATCGATGTGAGCCGCGCCGCCGCCGGGGCGCTGGGATTGCTGGGGCTGGGCACCAAGCCGGTCGTGGTCTCCCAGGCGCCGGAAGACGCCGCGGCGCAGTGCCCTGATGCCTCGGTTTCCGGCCTGTCGCAGGCCAGCCCGCTGCCAGCCTCTGGCGAATAGGCGGGCGGGCTCAGCCGCCCGACTCGAGCGTGTGCGAGGCGTGGTGGTCCTGCGCCAGCAGCTCAGCCATCTGCGGCAGTGCGGGCTTGAGCGCCGCTTTCAGCGTGAACGGCGGATTGATCAGGAACATGCCGCTGGCCGGCAGCCCCGGGCGGCGGGCCTGTCCGTCCGCGGCGCCCGTCACCTTGCTCGATTTCACGGTGAGCGTGGCATGCAGCCACGACTTGCCGGCCTTGGTGGCCAGCGTCTTGAGCCGCCGTGGCAGGTCATGGGCTTCGGGCCGGGGAATGATCGGGTACCAGACGGCATAGGTGCCTGTCGCAAAGCGCTTGAGCGAGTCTGCGGCCATGTCCAGGACGCGCCCGTAATCGCTCTTGATTTCATAGCTGGGATCGCACAGCACGAGAGCGCGGCGGGCCGGTGGGGGCAGGAATTTCTTGATGCCTTCGAAGCCGTCCTCATGCAGCACCGCCACCTGGCGGCCGGCCTCCAGCTGGGCCACATTGCCGGCCAGCGCGCGCAGGTCGGTCGGGTGCAATTCGAACACCTTGAGCTTGTCGCGGTCGCGCAGCAGGCGCTGCGTGATGAAGGGCGAGCCGGGATAGACCCGCGTCACGTTGCCCTGGTTGAAGGCGCCGACCATGTCGACATAGGCTTGCAGCGCGGGCGCCAGGGGCTCTTTGAGCACGGCAGGCGGTACCAGGCGAAGGATGCCGTCCCCCGCCTCTCCGCTCGTGGCGGCGTAGTCGCCGTCCAGGCGGAACAGGCCGGCGCCGGCATGGGTGTCCAGCACGGTGAGCGCTGCGTCTTTCTGCGTAAGGTGTTGCAAAGTGGCAATCAGCACCGTGTGCTTGAGCACATCGGCGTGGTTGCCCGCATGGAAGGCGTGGCGGTAACTGAACATGATGGGGCCAATGGTAACCACGCACCGCCCGGTGCCGCGTGATCGTGCCCGCTTCATCGTGGCGCAGTGGGGGCCGGGGCGCTGCCGGGGCGATGGCTTGGAGCAGTCGCCGGGCGCCTTGTTGCCGCCAGGGAGCGGGCTTGCTGCATGATGGCGGCTTCGGCCAATGTGTTGCAATCCATCCACTTGTCCGTTGCCGGGTGCGCCGTTGCTGGTGCACCATTGCCGCCCGAAAGCCCAGCCGTCACCATGTCCGCCATCACCAGCACCGAACCCCCGACCGACGTCCACCACGTCGACGCCCTGCCGGCCGGGACGCGTCTGGGAGAGTTCGAGGTGCTTTCGCTGCTGGGGGTGGGCGGGTTCGGCATGGTCTACAAGGCGTTCGACCATTCGCTCCTGCGCTTCGTGGCCATCAAGGAATACATGCCGTCGGCGCTGGCGGCGCGCGCGCAGGGGCAGTCGCTGTGGGTGCGGTCTTCGACCCA
Organism: Acidovorax sp. KNOB132; assembly: GCF_057541515.1. Taxonomy (NCBI): domain Bacteria; kingdom Pseudomonadati; phylum Pseudomonadota; class Betaproteobacteria; order Burkholderiales; family Comamonadaceae; genus Acidovorax; species Acidovorax sp. KNOB132. The sequence continues at coordinate 65,626 of NZ_BAAJYT010000003.1, read as the reverse complement.
GGAGCAATCCTTCCAGGCGGGGCTGGCCTCGTTCGTGAGCGAGGCCAGGCTGCTTGCCCAGTTCGATCATCCCTCGCTGGTGAAGGTCTTTCGCTTCTGGGAAGCCAATCACACCGCCTACATGGTCATGCCGCTCTACACGGGCATGACGCTCAAGCAGGCCCGCGCGCACATGCGCACGCCGCCGCCGGAGGCCTGGCTGCGCAAGATGCTGTGGTCGGTGCTGAGCGCGCTGCGCGTGCTGCACGACGGCCAGACGCTGCACCGCGATATTTCGCCCGACAACATCTTCTTGCAGGACAGCGGCCCTCCCGTGCTGCTGGACCTGGGGGCTGCACGCCATGCGATCAGCGACCACGGGCACCAGCACACGGCGGTCCTGAAGGTCAATTACGCGCCCATCGAGCAGTACAACGACGGCGAGAGCGATCTACGGCAGGGCCCGTGGAGTGATCTCTACGCCCTCGGCGCCGTGGTGCATGGCAGCCTGTGCAACGACACGCCGCTGCCGGCCACGCTGCGGTCGATCCGCGACCGAATGGTGCCGTTCTCACGGGTGGCCAAGACCGTGCGGCGACAGTTCGGTGTGGAATATTCCACGCCCTTCGTGGCCGCGATTTCGCAGGCGTTGGCCCTGCGGCCGGATGAGCGTCCCCAGAGCATCGACGAATTCCTGCGCACCATGGACATGGTCGCTCCGCCGGAGGGCATCGACCAGTTCGATTTTCGCGCCGAGCTGGGCGATATCTGGGTGGAGCCGGCCGACCGGCGTGGTACGGGCGTGGCGGTGCCCATGATCGACATCACCTCCGTGCCTCTGCCGGCGGTGGGCGTACCCTTGCCTGCGCCTCTGGCCGCTGCGGTGGAGGCGCCGACGGTGGACACGGGTGCGCAGTTGCACATCGATCGGCAGGAGGCTGGCGACACCGTGGTGTCTGATGGGCAGGACACGGTTTTCATGGATGGAGGACAAGAGGTGGCAGATACCGTGACAGGTGGCGATACGGTTTTCGAGGAGCGCCGTCCTCAGCATCCAGAAAGGCTGGGGCGTCCGAAGACCCGCCGCAGCCAAGCTGCGGGCGAGGAGGCACCGGCATCGGCAGTCGCTGGCGTGCGCCGCCGTCCCTTGCTTTGGGCGAGCGCCGGCGTGGTGGCTGTGGCTGTGCTCGCTGCCGGACTGTGGTGGAACGCCTCGCGCGACACGCCCCATCCCACCAAGTACACGCCAGAAGACCAGATCATCACGGAACTGGCCGAGCCGCCAGCGCCGGTGGCCTCTGCACCCGCCGAATTGATCCCCGTGGTCGATGAAGCGGCCACCGCACCGGCTCTGCCGGCCGCATCCGCAGCCTCGGTGGCCGCAGCGCCCGCATTCGTCGTTGCATCGGCACCACGGCCCAAGCCTGTTCCTCGCAAGGTGGCCGAGCCCACGCCTGCGGCCGTGGCCGCGGAAGCGCCTGCATCGCCCGAGCCTGCGCCGGTTCTGGCCGCCACGCCCAAACCGGCGGTCGCACGCGTGGCAGGGCCGGACGAAGCGTGCGCCAACGCCGGATTCATCGCCCGACCGATGTGCATCCACCAGCAATGCCAGAACGCGGCGGTGGCCAACCACCCGCTGTGCGTCGAGAATCGGCGCCGGCTGGAAGCCGAAGAACGCCGCCGCACGATGCTGTCCCAATAGCCCTGCCTTGGCATTTTCCCGTCGCTTCGTATAATGGCGGGCTTCGCAGCGCTTTTTTGGTCCCGCGGCGGAGTATTCACACCACCTAAGAGGCTTCCTTCAGAGATGCACCGACCGTGGAAAAGGACCGACAAACCCCCGTTCTTTGAAAAGAGAAACTCATGTCTACTTTCAGCGCAAAGCCCGCTGAGGTCGTGCACGAGTGGTTTGTGATTGACGCGACCGACAAGGTCCTCGGACGAGTAGCCAGCGAAGTTGCTCTCCGTTTGCGCGGCAAACACAAGGCCATTTACACGCCTCACGTCGATACCGGTGACTTCATCGTCATCATCAACGCCGCTCAACTCAAGGTCACTGGCACCAAGTCCCTGGACAAGGTGTACTACCGCCATTCGGGCTATCCCGGTGGTATCACGGCCACGAACTTCCGCGACATGCAAGCCAAGCACCCCGGCCGCGCGCTGGAAAAGGCGGTCAAAGGCATGCTGCCCAAGGGTCCCCTGGGCTACGCGATGATCAAGAAACTCAAGGTGTATGGCGGTGCTGAGCATCCCCACACCGCCCAGCAGCCCAAGGCGCTGGAAATCTAAGGAGCCTTGAGATGATTGGTGAATGGAACAATGGCACCGGCCGTCGCAAGTCCAGCGTCGCCCGTGTGTTTCTCAAGAAGGGTTCCGGCAAGATCACTGTGAATGGCAAAGACATTCAGCAGTATTTCGGCCGCGAAACCTCGATCATGATCGCCAAGCAGCCGCTCGCGCTGACCAACCATGTCGAAACCTTCGACATCCAGGTCAACGTGCACGGCGGCGGTGAATCCGGCCAAGCCGGTGCCACCCGCCACGGCATCACCCGCGCCCTGATCGACTACGACGCAACGCTGAAGCCCGCACTGAGCCAAGCCGGCTTCGTGACCCGCGATGCACGTGAAGTCGAACGGAAGAAGGTCGGTCTGCGTTCTGCACGCCGCGCCAAGCAGTTCTCCAAGCGTTAAGCTTCGCCGCTGCAAAAGACTGCCATGCCGTGCTGGGCCTTTACAAAGGCTGCAAGAGCGACGTGTCAGTCGGCCGAAAGCACTCTCGGGTGCTTTCCGGCTTCAAAAAACCGCCTGTCTGGCGGTTTTTTCATTTCTGCTTCTCCATTTGTTGAATAGGGAAACATGCGACTCAAGCTGCTACGTCGCCGTTTGACCATCAGTGCGCCGCGGGTGTCGGTCCGAAGCGCGATGCCATGGCCTGTCCGCTGGGTGCTGCTGGCCATTTTCTTCGGCCTGTGCGCCGCGCTGGCGCTCTGGGCCTTCGAGTTCGGCAAGAGCATCGCAGGGCTGGATTCCCGCTCCCGGGCCGAACTGGTGCGCTTGCGCGAAGAGGTAGCCCAGTTGCGCGAGGAGCAGCGCCTGCAAAAGGACACGTCGAGTTCTACCGGCACGCTGCTAACCGCCGAGCGCACCACGATGGATCGCCTGATGGCCCAGATGCGCCAGCTGGAGGCGGACAACCGCGCCCTCCGGGACGACCTGGGCTTTTTCGAAAAGCTCATCCCGGCGGGCAAGACCGAAGGTGTCAGCATCCGTGGACTGCAGGCTGACGTGGTGGGGGGCAGCCAGTTGCGCTGGCAGGTGCTGGTGATTCAGCCGGTGCGCAACGCGCCCGAATTCCGTGGGCGGCTGGAGTTGATGCTGGCAGGTACGCGCGATGGACGCCCCTGGACACAGGCGATTCCCGCGGATGGGCAACCCCTTCAGTTCCAGCAGTACCGCCGGGTGGAAGGGTTGTGGCCGTTGCCCGGCAATGCCGTGGTAAAAACCGTGACCGCGCGGGTCTTGGAGGGCAGTGCGGTGCGTGCCACCCAGACCCTGAGCATCGAAGAATAGTGGCGGTGGCGGCGTTAGCAGTGGGCCCATTCCCTCCCGTGCCAACCGACTGGAGTGTTCCATGTTCTCTCGCAAGAAGCAGCCCCCGATCAAGAGCCTGATCGCTCATGGCACCCGCATCAACGGCGAAGTGCGGTTTTCCGAGGGCCTGCGGATTGATGGCGAGGTGGCGGGGGACGTGCGGGCCAGCGACGAGCAGCCCAGTATCCTGGTGATATCGGAGTCCGCCCGGGTCGAAGGCGCGGTGCATGCAGCCCACGTGATCGTCAATGGCACGGTTCTCGGACCGGTGCATGCCGCAGAACTGCTGGAACTGCAGCCCAAGGCCCGCATCACCGGAAACGTGCACTATAAATCGCTTGAAATGCACCAAGGTGCCACGATATCGGGACAGATGAGCCCATCGACCGTGCTGGTCGAGGAAAAACCCACACTAAAGTTGGCGTCAAACGCCAGCTGACGCACATTTGAGGGGTGTTGCAGTACCATCGACGGCAAACCCTCCCGAAGGAGCACTCCATGAGCGCCGTAGCCGAAAACATCCAGACCGAAATGCCCGCCCCGATTCTGTTCACCGATAGCGCGGCGGCCAAGGTGGCTGACCTGATTGCCGAAGAAGGCAACCCCGACCTGAAATTGCGTGTGTTCGTCCAGGGCGGCGGATGCTCGGGCTTCCAGTACGGTTTCACGTTCGATGAAATCACGAACGAAGACGACACCACCATGACCAAGAACGGTGTGTCGCTGCTCATTGATGCCATGAGCTACCAGTACCTGGTCGGTGCCGAAATCGACTACAAGGAAGACTTGCAGGGCGCCCAGTTCGTCATCAAGAACCCGAATGCGACCACCACCTGTGGCTGCGGATCGAGTTTCTCCGCCTGATGGCGCGATTTTTCGCCTGACTCAAAAGCCGCCTTCGGGCGGCTTTTTGCTGGGCACGTGCGGCGGAACCCATTACCGCCGTTGATCGGAACGGCATGCAACAAGAGCGCTCCCTTCAAATCCTGCTATGGCTGGTGGCCGTCGGCTTTTTCATGCAGACACTGGACGCCACCATCGTCAATACGGCCCTGCCCACCATGGCGCACAGCCTGGGGGAAAGTCCGCTGCGCATGCAATCGGTCGTGGTGGCGTATTCGCTGTCCATGGCGCTGCTGATCCCAGCATCGGGCTGGGTGGCCGACCGCTTCGGCGCACGGCGGGTGTATCTGAGCGCCATCGTGCTGTTCGTCGTGGGATCGGTGCTTTGCGCTGTGTCGAGCCGGCTGGACCAATTGGTGGCGGCGCGGGTGGTGCAGGGCCTGGGCGGAGCGCTGCTGCTGCCGGTGGGACGGCTGGTGGTGCTGCGCACCTTTCCGCGCGAGAAGTTTCTGCAGGCCATGAGCTTCGTGGCGATCCCCGGCCTCATCGGGCCGCTGATCGGCCCCACGCTGGGTGGCTGGCTGGTGGAGGTGGCATCGTGGCACTGGATCTTCCTGATCAATGTGCCGGTCGGCCTGATCGGGTGCCTGGCGACGCTGCGGTACATGCCGGCCGTGCCCGGCGCCCCGGTGGCCCGCTTCGACCTGGCGGGCTATCTCATGCTGGCCTTCGGCATGGCGGCGCTGTCTCTGGCGCTCGATGGACTGTCGAGCCTGGGGCTGCGGCAGGCGAGTGTGCTCGTGCTGCTGATTTTCGGGTTGGCGAGCCTGGTGGCGTACTGGCTGCATGCGGCACGCAAGCCGAACCCGCTGTTCTCGCCCCGGCTGTTCTCGGTGGCCACGCTGCGCATCGGGCTGCTGGGCAACCTGTTTTCGCGCCTGGGCAGCTCGTGCATGCCCTTCCTGATCCCCCTGATGCTGCAGGTGACGATGGGCTACACCCCCCTGCATGCCGGACTGATGATGCTGCCGGTGGCACTGGCCGGCATGTCGATGAAGCGTTTCACGACGCCATTGATCACGCGGTTCGGATACCGCCGTGTGCTGGTGGGCAACACGCTGATGGTGGGGATCACGATGGCGAGTTTTGCCCTCTCGGCCCCCTCGCAGCCGCTGTGGTGGCACATCGTGCAGTTGGCGATCTTCGGGGCGGTGAATTCGCTGCAGTTCACGGCCATGAACACGGTCACGCTCAAGGACTTGAACCAGGGCATGGCCAGCAGCGGCAACAGCCTGCTGTCGATGGTGCAGATGGTGGCCATGGGCATGGGGGTGGCCGCCGCGGGCGGGGTGCTCTCGGCATTCACGGGCCACTTCGGGAGCGGGGGCGCGCAGCAGACGCTGTGGGCCTTCCAAGGCACCTTCGCCTGCATGGGGCTGGTGACCATCGCCTCGGCAGGCATCTTTTGGCAGTTGTCTCCACGCGACTCCGAACGCGGCGCGGCTGCGGATGACGTGCCCGACGTGCCGGAGCACGTCTGAGCCGTCAGGCGGGGTAGATTGCGCCCAGGATGCGCGGCCCCGCCGCGCCGGTGACGCTGGGGAGGTTGCCGCTTTGTCGCTCCACGGCTCGGTGGGCCAGCCATGCGAAGGCGGCGGCTTCCACCTGCAGGGCCGGCATGCCGTGCTCATCGGAGGCCGATACGGCGACCCCGGGCAGAAGTGCCTGCAATCGGTGCATGAGGTGGCCGTTGAGGGCGCCGCCGCCGCACACGATCAGCGGGTTGCCGCCGTCGCCGAAACGGCGCACGCCATCGGCGCAGACGCTGGCCGTGAATTCGGTCAGGGTGGCCTGGACATCGGCCGGAGCGGCCGATGCGAACGCCGGCAGGTGCCCTTCCAGCCAGGCGGGGTTGAAAAGGTCACGCCCTGTACTTTTGGGTGGTGGCTGCGACAGATACGGCTCGGACCGCAACGCACCGAGCAGCGCGGGCAGGACCTGCCCGCTGGAAGCCCAGGCACCGTCGCGGTCGAACGGCTGGCCCGTATGCTGCTGGCACCAGTGGTCCATCAGTGCGTTGCCTGGCCCGCAATCGAATCCCAGCACCGCACCCTGCGAACCCAGCACGCTGAGGTTGGAGATGCCGCCGATGTTCAACACGCAGACTGTCCGGCCGGACTGGCCGAACACCCCCTGGTGAAACGCCGGTACCAGCGGCGCACCCTGGCCGCCCGCCGCCACGTCGCGGCTGCGGAAGTCGGCCACCACGTCGATGCCCGTCGATTCGGCCAGCAAGGCAGCATTGCCCAGTTGCAGCGTGTATCCGGTGCGTCGAAGGCCTGGGGGCGATGGCGCACCGTCTGCCCGTGGGCGCCGATGGCGCGAACGGCGGAGGGTGGCAGGCCGGCCTGGCTCAAAAGCGTGTGCACCACGCCGGCATAGGCGCGCGCCAATGCGTTTCCGGCCAGCGCAGCGCGGTGCAGTTCGTCGGCACCGGGTGTGTTGAGCGCGAGCAGCGCTGCTCTTAAGTCAGGAGCAAAAGACGCGCATGCATATTGCGCGACCTTGCATTTTTGCTCGGAGAAATCTGCCAGCACCCCATCGACTCCGTCGAGCGAGGTGCCCGACATGAGTCCGATGTACAACGCTGGCATGGGGCCGGAACGCGCAACGCGCTTACTGGGCGCTGGCTTGCTGCACCTGGGCGGCGGCCGACAACTGGATGCGCATGTTCGATGCCAGGCGGTTGAAGGCGGCGCGCGAGGCGCTGGACACCGGCGTGGCAGCTTCGCTTTGCTGCGCGATCACCATGGGGTCCTGGTGCTGGCCATCCACGCGGAATTCGAAATGCAGGTGGGGGCCGGTGGCCCATCCCGTCGCGCCGACGGCGCCGATGGTCTGTCCCTGCTCCACGCTCTGGCCCTTGCGCACGTCGATGCGGCTCAAGTGGGCATACACGGTGACGTGCTGGTTGCGGTGCTTGACGTAAATGACGTTGCCATAGCCGTTCTGCACCCCGGCGAAATCGACCGTGCCATCGCCCACGGTGCGCACGGCCGTGCCGGTGGGCGCTGCGAAGTCGGTACCCAGGTGGGCGCGCCATTTTTGCAGGATGGGATGAAAGCGCATCTTGAAGCCGCTCGAGATGCGCGAGAACTCCACCGGCGAGGTGAGGTAGGCGCGGCGCATGCTCTCGCCGTCCAGCGTGTAGTAGGCGCCCTTGGAGGCGGGCGTGTCCTGGAACCAGACGGCGTCGTGCGTCTTGCCGTTGTTGTGGAATTCCGCGCTCAGCACGCGGCCGCTGCGCAGCGGCTCGCCATCGGCTTCGAGCGTTTCGTAGACCACCGAGAACCGGTCGTCCTTGCGCAGGGCGCGGTGGAAATCGATGTTGCTGGCGAACACTTCGGCGATCTGCGTCGCCACGGCATCGGGAATGTTGGAAGCGTCGGTCGCGGCGAACAGCGAGCTGCGGATGATGCCGCCGGCCAGCCGCGTGCCCACGGTGAGCGGCGCCGTCTCGACGCGCGAGGTGAATTCGTTGCCCTTGCGCTGCACGACCAGCCGGCGGAAATTGCCGCTGTCGTCCTGGACCCAGCGCGCTGTGAGGCTGATGAGGCGGTGATCGTCCGTGGTTTCTGCCGATACGGACCGGCCCGAGCGGCCCAGCAGGGTCTGGCGCACCTGGCCGTCGCTGCGCAGGAACGCGGCGGCCGCCGGGTCCGCCACACCCAGGCGCTGCAGGATGGCCTCGGCGGTGTCGCTGCTGCGGGTCTGGTCCGAGCGGTAGAGGGAATAGTTGGGAATGTCCACCAGCGCTGGCAGGGACTGGTCGCTGGCCAGCGAATCCACCGCGTATTCGACCGTGCTGCGGGGCAGGTCGGCGGGGTCCGGCGCGAAGGAGGCGACGGCGAAAGCGCCGCCGCCGCCCGTCAGCAACAGCGTTGCGATGGCGGCGGTGATGCGTTTGGGATGGGTCTGGGCGATGCGCGATAGCCGGTCCAGCAGTGCGAGGCTGGCGGATGTCAAGCCATTGTTCAAAGTGTCTTACCCCAGGGTGAGGTGCGTTCGGGCCGGGTGGGGGCGGAACGCACGAGCTTAGGTCAGGCTGCAGCCATTCGGTGCAAGGGTCCGAACCGGCAGGACCACTAGAATCCGCCACTGCAAATGTGGGCCGGAGTATAACGACGAGCGCCCCGGAAACCCCCAAAAAAACCCTTATGAATCAATCTGCTGTTACAACATTCCCAATCACCGATGGTGTAGGACGGGCGCTTGAGGTATCGCTCCGGGGCGCTGACGAATTGCTGCCCCGCGACGAATGGACGAAGAAGCTGGCACGCTCCGAGGCGACCGGCGTGCCGCTGCGCATCAAGCTGGGGCTGGATCCGACGGCGCCGGACATCCACATCGGCCACACCGTGGTGCTCAACAAGATGCGCCAGCTGCAGGACCTGGGGCACCAGGTGATCTTCCTGATCGGCGACTTCACCAGCCTGATCGGCGACCCCTCCGGCCGCAACAGCACCCGGCCGCCCCTCACCCCCGAGCAGATCAAGGCCAATGCCGAGACCTACTACCGCCAGGCCAGCATGGTGCTGGACCCGGCCAAAACGGAGATCCGCTACAACAGCGAATGGAGCGAGCCGCTGGGCGCGACCGGCATGATCCAGCTCGCCGCCAAGTACACGGTCGCGCGCATGATGGAGCGCGACGATTTCCACAAGCGCTTTTCGACCGGGCAGTCGATCAGCGTGCACGAATTCCTCTACCCACTCATGCAGGGCTACGACTCGGTGGCACTGAAGAGCGACCTGGAACTGGGCGGTACCGACCAGAAGTTCAACCTGCTGATGGGTCGCCATCTCCAGCAGGAGTACGGCCAGGAACCGCAGTGCGTGCTCACCATGCCGCTGCTGGTGGGTCTGGACGGCGTCGACAAGATGTCGAAATCCAAGAACAACTATATCGGCATTGCGGAAGACGCCAACACCATGTTCGCCAAGGTGCTGTCCATCTCCGACACGCTGATGTGGGACTGGTACACGCTGCTGTCGTTCAAGTCCCTCGCCGAGATCGCCGCGCTCAAGGCCGAGGTGGAGGCCGGCCGCAACCCCAAGGACGCCAAGGTGATGCTCGCCAAGGAGATCACCGCGCGCTTTCACAGCGCGGCGGCCGCCGATGCGGCCGAGGCGGACTTCATCAACCGCAGCAAGGGCGGGGTGCCCGACGAGATTCCCGAGGTGGCCCTGGCCGGGGCGCCGCTGGGCATTGGCGCGTTGCTGCGCCAGGCCAACTTGGCGCCTTCCGGCAGCGAGGCCAGCCGCCTGATCGATGGTGGTGGCGTGCGGGTGGACGGCGGTGTCGTCAGCGACAAGGGGCTCAAGCTGGAAGCGGGCACTTACGTGCTCCAGGTGGGCAAGCGCAAGTTCGCGCGGGTCACGCTCAGCGCCTGAACGCGCCTGAACGCGCCTGAACGCGGCACGCGCCTCAGTCCAGGTTGTCGCTCAGGTCGGGGTCAGGCACGTCGCCGATGGCCTCGCGCGTGGCCTGTGCCTGCAGGGTGAGCCAGGCGCAGAACGCCCGGATTTCCGGCCGCTGCCCGCTGCGCGGCCCCACGAGCAGCCAGTACGCCAGCGGTGAATCGAGCCGGTAGCCCGGCAGCACTTCCACCAGATCGCCCGACGCCAGCGCGTCGGCGATGAGCGGCATGCGCGCCAGGGCCAGGCCCTGGCCGGTGAGCGTGGCCTGCACGATCTGATGGGCGTAGTTGAAGTACAGCCAGCGCTTGGGCTGCAGCTTTTCCTGCCCGTTGAGTTCGAACCAGCGGCGCCAGGTGAGCCATTCGAGGTGCATGGTGCGGTGCGCATCGCCCGCTTCGATGAGCGTGAAGCGCGCCACGTCCGCGGGCCCGCGGATGGGCGGATTGCTCTTGATGAGCCAGGGGCTCGCCACCACGGCCAGCTGCTCGCCGAACAGGCGCTGCGAGCCGCTCATGTTGGCGCTGGGCAGGCTGTAGCGCAGGGCCAGGTCCACGTCGGCGGTTTCCAGGTCCACGGCCACATCGCTCGCGTCGATGCGAATGTCGATGTCGGGGTTTTCGCGCTGGAACTCTTCCATGCGGGGAATGAGCCACATCGAGGCGAAGCTGGCCCAGGTGGTGATGGCCACGCTTTTGCGGCCCGCGGTCTGCCGCACCAGCCGCACGCAGGCATCCATGCGTTCAAGAGCCGGGGCGACGGCCCGCTGCAGTTGCGCGCCGGCGCTGGTCAGCTCCACCGCCCGGGTGTGGCGCAGAAACAGCGGCACGCCCACTTCTTCTTCCAGCGCCTGGATCTGGCGGCTGACCGCCGACTGGGTAAGCGACAGCTCTTCCGCGGCCGCCCGGAAGTTCAGGTGGCGGGCCACCGCGAGAAAGGCACGCCAGTGGCCGACCGCCACTGGCCGGGTGCGCAAGTGGGTGATGGGGGCAGGCAGATTCATGGCTGGGATTGATGAGGCTTGGGAATCAAATTATCTCCGGCTTTTCATTGGACCGGATGGGGGTGATGGGCCGAATATCCAGTCCTGTCAACACCGAAATTCATGCAAGGAGCGCTCCATGTCAAACCCTTCCGTTCTGGAATCGCAACAATCCCGGGTGGGCGCTGCGTCGGCCCGGACGATGGCGGGTTGCTGGATTTTGCCCCCACGCCGCGCCTTGGGTTTGTATCCCACCCAGCGGTCGCGGCTGCGCATCGAGCGCGGCGGTGTCTGGCTCACGGTGACAGGGGGCAAGGGCGCACTGCCCGGCGACTGGTTCCTCCGCGAAGGCGATGAGCAGATGCTCGAGCCCGGGGTCCATGCCGTCATCGAGCCGTGGCACGGCGGTCGGGCCGCGCTTTCGGGTGGCGTGCTGGCCGAAGGCGTGCAATTTCGCTGGGATCCGGTCGCCCTGCCAGCGCCCGCAGCGCACTCCGAGGCTTGGTCGCGAGGCGTCGTAGTGCCTTGGGCGGACTTGGTGGGGGCTTTGCGCGGGGCGGCGTGGGCTGGGGCTCGGCTGGTGAAAGGGCTGCTGCAGTGGGCGGGAGCAGGCCGTTGGGCGCCAACGACTGCACCTCGGACCTGCATTGATGCGCAATGCGAATAGATCAGGGAGGTCTTTTGCATTGATGTGGTTCCGGCATGAATCGCCTGGGGCGTTTTCATTGGACGGTGCCACATTGCCAGACGCATGATAGGCGCATTGCTAGGGTTTTCCAGGAGAAAGAAATGACCGCTTCAAATGTTCTGAATTTTCAACAATCCGCTGTCTTGCCTCGCGGAGAGGCGAAAGACATTTGCATGCTGGCCATCGGCAATGCCCACAGCCTGCGCCCCCGTGTGCCGATGGCCCTGCGCGTGATGTCCGGCCATGCCTGGGTCACGCTCGACGACGGCCCGAACGGTGAACGCGACGTGGCAGCCGGCGACGTCTTTCTCAATGCCGGCCAGACCTTGTGGGTGGCGGCCGGCCAGCACGCCGTCATTGAGCCCCTGGGCCGCGATGCCGTGCAGTACCGCTTCAGCGCTTCTGCGGTGGTGCGCCATGCGGACAGTGCCTTGAAGTCCCGCTCCACGCAAGGCGAGGCCTGCTGCGCCTGAAGTCCGTCTTGCTGCCGTTCCCCCAGGGAATCGCAGCGAGGCGGCAAGAAACTGGCGCGGTGGCGCTGAAGGCGGGCCGGAAGCTGTCAAAGCTCCCGGCCCGTTTGACATTTCAGGGCCGGTCGGCAGGCTGATGAAAGACCTCCCAGCGGGGGAGAAAGTCAATCGGCGCTGGTGCGCCGGCGCAAGGTCTGTGGCGTGCGGTGCACAGTGTCAAAAGACATAGGGAGGAGTACCCTGGTGTGCCTAGAATCGCCGCCCACCAGTTCTCACCGATTCGCCTTTATGAGCGTGGACTTTGCTTCTGAATCCCTGGCGCACGCCATTCCGCGCCATTGCGATGCCTGCCGGTTGCGCAACACCCCTTCCGCTTTCACTCCGGTATCGCCGCAGGAGCTGCAGTTCATCGACCAGTTCCGCTGCGGCACCGCCACCGTGGCGGCTGGGGGCACGCTGATCCGCGAGCACCAACCCAACGGCAAGCTCTACACGCTCTACACCGGTTGGGCATTCCGCTACAAGACGCTGTCGGATGGGCGGCGCCAGATCCTCAACTTCCTGCTGCCGGGCGACCTGGTGGGGCTGCAGCAGGAGTTCGGCGACACCGCGATGCACGGCGTGGAGGCCGTCACCCCTTGCGCGTTCTGCGTGTTCCCGGCCGACGGGCTGTGGTCGCTGTTTCGCGACCATGGCCGGCTGGGCTACGACGTGACCTGGCTCGCGGCGCGCGGCGAAGGCATGGTGGACGACAACCTGCTCACCACCGGCCGTCGCAATGCCACCGAGCGCGTGGCCATGCTGCTCATGCACTTGTACCGCCGGCTCGACCGCCTGGGACTGTCCGAGAACGGCACCGTCGAATTCCCCATCACCCAGCAACACATCGCCGACTCGCTCGGGCTGTCGCTCGTGCACACCAACAAGACGCTGCGGCGCCTGGCGCAACTGGGTCTGCACGAGATCGCCGATGGGCGGCTGCGCATCATCAATCCGCGCGCGCTGGCCCGCATCGCCGAGTATTACGACGCCATCCCCCGGCCGGTACCCCTGCTCTAGGCTTTGGGTGAAATCGGCCTCCAGTGCAATAAGTACTAGGGCATATTGCTATTAATTTTGTAGCAATCTTAAAACCCCTGGCGGGCGCGGCAGGGCGCCGATAATCGGCGGATTCCCCTGGGACGCCGGTCGCCGTGCCGCGCGGCCGAAACCGAACGGACCCTTTCATGACAGCACTGGACATCATCATCATGGCGGCGGGCAAAGGCACGCGCATGAAAAGCCGCACCCCCAAGGTCCTGCAGCGCCTGGCGGGGCGCCCGCTGCTGCGCCATGTGCTGGACCAGGCGGCCAGCCTGCGGGCCCGGCGCGTGGTGGTCATCACTGGCCATGGCGCGGAGCAGGTGGAGGCCGCCGTCGCCGGCGGTCCGGGGGGCGATTCCGGCGCCGGTTTCGAATTGAAGTTCGCCCGCCAGGAGCCGCAGCTCGGCACCGGCCATGCCGTGCAGCAGGCGATGCCCGCGCTGGCGGGTGACGGCACCGTGGTCGTGCTGTCGGGCGACGTGCCCCTGACCCAGGCCGCCACCTTGCATGCGCTGGTGGAGGCCTCGGCTCGGGAGCGGCTCGCGCTGCTTACCGTGACGCTGCCCGACCCGGCCGGCTACGGCCGCATCGTGCGCGATGCCGCCGGTGCGGTGCAGGGCATCGTGGAGCACAAGGACGCGAGCGAGGCCCAGCGCGCCATCACCGAGGTGTACAGCGGCATCATGGCCGTGCCGGCGCAACGGCTGGCCGGCTGGCTCGCCCGGCTGCGCAACGACAACGCCCAGGGCGAGTACTACCTGACCGACATCGTCGCCATGGCCGTGGCCGATGGGGTGCCGGTGGTGGCCCATCGCATCACCGACGCATTGCAGGTGGCGGGCGTGAACAGCCCACTGCAATTGGCGGAGCTGGAGCGCGCGCACCAGGCCCGCCAGGCCGCGGCGCTGATGGAGCAGGGCGTGCGCCTGGCCGACCCGGCGCGCTTCGATCTGCGCGACGATGCCCGCCTCGGGGTCCGGGGCCGGCTGGTCTGCGGGCAGGACGTGGAGATCGACGTGAACTGCGTCTTCACCGGCCACGTGGAGCTGGGCGAGGGCGTGCAGATCGGTGCGCATTGCTGCATCGCCAATGCCACCATCGCGGCGGGCGCGGTGGTCCACCCCTACACCCACATCGACGGCGAGAAAGCCGGCGTGCAGGTCGGCCCGGGCGCCCTCATCGGGCCTTTCGCCCGACTGCGCCCGGGTGCCCAACTGGGCCGGGAGGTGCACATCGGCAACTTTGTCGAAGTGAAGAATTCCACGCTGGCCGATGGCGCCAAGGCGAACCACCTGGCCTATCTGGGCGATGCCACGGTGGGCGAGCGCGTGAACTACGGCGCGGGCAGCATCACGGCCAATTACGACGGGGCCAACAAGTTCCGCACCGTCATCGAGGCCGACGTGCACATCGGCAGCAACAGCGTGCTGGTGGCGCCCGTCACCATTGGTGCCGGGGGCACGGTCGCCGGCGGCTCCACCATCACGAAGGACGCCCCGCCGGGCGCCTTGAGCGTGGCGCGCGGCCGGCAGGTGACCATCGAAAACTGGAAACGGCCCGCCAAGCTGCCCAAGGCCTGAGCCATGGACGGGCTCGGTGATCTGCCCGGCGACGAACGGGGTCAACAAGCGCAGGCCGATGAAGTGGCGCGCCTGCGGGCGGAACTGGACGCGGCGCGGCAGGAGCAGGAGGCGTTCCTGCGGGCCGTGTCGCACGACCTGCGCGCGCCCGTGCGCCACATCCTCGCCTACGGCCGGCTGGTGCGGGAGACCGTCGCACAGAGCAATGCCGATCCCGAGGCGTTGCAGTTTCTGGACACCATCGCACAGGCAGGCCAGCAACTCGGCAGCATGATCGACGGGCTGATCCAGCTGGGGCGCATTGGCTCAGCGCCTGTCACGCCGGGCCCGGTCGCGCTGGGTCCGGTGCTGCAGAGCGCGGTGGCTGCGGCGCGGACGGCCGCCGCTGCGGCACCTGCGCTGAAAAAAAAGCGCGGCCGCGAAGGAGCCCGCCTCTTCCGGGGAGGGTGTGGCCAGCGCCTGGATCGACACCGTGCATTGGGATCTGCCCGCGGCCGAGGCCTGCCCCGTGCTGTGGGCGGACGCGGGCTGGCTGCAGGAGGTGCTGGTGGCCTTGTTGGACAACGCCCTCAAGTTCTCGCGCGGTGCCCAGCCGCCACGCATCGCCGTGCAGGTGCGGCCGGCACCCGGCGATCGGGTCGACATCACGGTGCAGGACAACGGCGCCGGCTTTCCTGCCGCGCAGGCGGGGCAGTTGTTCCAGGTGTTCCAGCGGCTGCATCCGGCGAGCCAGTTCGAGGGCCTGGGCCTGGGGCTCGCGCGGTGCTGGCGCCTGGTGGCGCGCATGGGCGGCACCATTGGCATCAGTGCAGCGCCCCACCAAGGGTGCACCGTGTGCCTGCAATTGCCGGCCGCGAGGTCGGCTGGGCCGGACGCCGCTGCCAGCTGAGCGCGGCGATGGCCGCCTCGCCCGTCCGGCGGCTCATGGCGTGCGGGGGGGCGGGCTCTCCGGACGCACGCACGGCAGCTTCGGCTCGAATTTGCTGCGCTTGAGGCTGAAGAAGGCCTTCACGTTGCGCACGTTGCCGTCGCTGGAAAACAGGCGCTGGGCCAGGGTCAGATAGCCCGGGATGTCCTGCGCGTAGATCACCAGGATGAAATCGGGCCCCGGCGAGACGCGGTAGCACTGCTGCACCGCGGTTTCCGGCTGCATGCGCTGCTCGAAGGCTGCCAGGCGTTCGGTGTCCTGCCGGTCCAGCGTCACTTCCACGATCGCGGTGATGCCGTGGCCCAGGTGCTGTGCCAGGGCATCGGGCTGGACCAGGGCCACCTCCCGCTCGATCAGGCCCGCCTCGCGCAGGCGCTTGACCCGGCGAAGGCAGGTGGGAGGCGACACGCGAACCGCTGCGGCCAGGTCCTGATTGCTGGCCGTGGCATCGTCTTGCAGGGCGTTCAGCAGTTGAAGGTCGGTGTCGTCGAGAAATAATGATTCCATGGTGTTAATTTTATGGAATTAAATTTCAATTTGTGTTTTGAGGGAAATTTAATTCCAAATATTTTTCGAATAATTTATACATATTTCTTTACGCCCTGCCTACCATCGCCCATCCACATTCCTTTCAGGAGATCGTCCATGTGCGGCATCGTCGGCGCGGTATCCACGCGCAACATCGTCCCCATCCTCGTGCAGGGCCTGCAGCGCCTGGAGTACCGCGGCTACGACTCCTGCGGCGTGGCCATCCACGATGCCAGCCTGGGCGCCTCCCGCACGGGCGGCCTGCGCCGCGCCCGCAGCACGGCCCGCGTGGCCGAGTTGCTCGAGCAGGTGAACGCCGAGCAGGTCGAGGGGGCCACCGGCATCGCCCACACCCGCTGGGCCACGCACGGCGCCCCGGCGGTGCACAACGCCCATCCGCACTTCAGCCATGGCACGGGCACGGGCGATCCCACGGCGGATGAGCCGCTGCGCCTGGGCCGCGTGGCGCTGGTGCACAACGGCATCATCGAAAACCACGAAGAGCTGCGCGCCGCCCTGCAGGCACGTGGCTACACCTTCACCAGCCAGACGGACACCGAAGTCATCGCCCACTTGGTGGACAGCCACTACAGCGGCGACCTGTTCCAGGCCGTTCAGGCCGCCGTCACCCAGTTGCATGGCGCCTATGCCATCGCCGTCATCCACAAGGACGAACCCCACCGCGTGGTGGGCGCACGCGCCGGCTCGCCGCTCATCCTGGGCGTGGGGGAGGGCGAGCATTTCCTGGCCAGCGATGCCATGGCGCTCGCTGGGGTGACCGACCAGATCGTGTACCTGGAAGAGGGCGACTTGGTGGACCTGCAACTGGGCCGCTACTGGATCGTGGGCAAGGGCGGGCAGCCGCTGGAGGCCCATCGGCGCCCGGTGCGCACCGTGCAGGCGCACAGCGGCGCCGCCGAGCTGGGCCCCTACCGACACTACATGCAAAAGGAGATTTTCGAGCAGCCCCGCGCCATTGCCGACACGCTGGAGGGCGTGCGCGGCATCGTGCCCGAGCTGTTCGACGGTGCGCCCGGCCCGGACGGCGAGCCCGGCGCCGCCGCCTGGCGCGTGTTCAAGGACATCGACTCCGTGCTCATCCTGGCCTGTGGCACCAGCTACTACAGCGGCTGCGCGGCCAAGTACTGGCTGGAGTCCATCGCCGGCATTCCCACCCAGGTGGAAGTGGCCAGCGAGTACCGCTATCGCACCAGCGTGCCGAACCCGCGCGCGCTGGTCGTCACCATCAGCCAGTCGGGGGAAACGGCCGACACGCTGGCCGCGCTGCGCCACGCGCAAAGCCTGGGCATGCTGCACACGCTCACCATCTGCAACGTGTCCACCAGCGCCATGGTGCGCGAATGCAAGCTGGCCTACATCACGCGTGCGGGCGTCGAGATCGGCGTGGCCTCCACCAAGGCCTTCACGACCCAGCTGGCGGGGCTGTTCCTTCTCACCCTTGCCATCGCGCAGTCGCGCGGCCGCCTGACCGACGACCAGGAGGCCGAGCACCTGAAAGCCATGCGCCACCTGCCCGTCGCGCTGCAGGCCGTGCTGGCGCTGGAGCCGCAGATCATCAGCTGGGCCGAGGACTTCGCGCGCATGGAAAACGCGCTCTTCCTGGGGCGCGGGCTGCACTACCCCATTGCGCTCGAAGGCGCCTTGAAGCTCAAGGAAATCAGCTACATCCATGCCGAGGCCTACCCGGCAGGCGAGCTCAAGCACGGCCCCCTGGCCCTGGTGACCAGCGCCATGCCGATCGTGACCGTCGCGCCCAACGACACGCTGCTGGAAAAGCTCAAGAGCAACATGCAGGAAGTGCGCGCGCGCGGAGGCGTGCTGTATGTGCTGGCCGATGGCGACACACGGATCGAAAGCGGCGAAGGCCTGCACGTGATTCGCATGCCCGAGCATTACGGCCCGCTGTCGCCGCTGCTGCATGTGGTGCCACTGCAATTGCTCGCGTACCACACGGCTTGTGCCAGGGGGACGGATGTGGACAAGCCCCGCAATCTGGCCAAGAGCGTGACGGTGGAGTGAGTGCCTGCGGCGGCCGACACGCGAATGAGCTCGTGAATCAGCCTCGGCATCCAGGTGGGTGCTCCGGCTCCAAGCCCATGCCTTTTCCTGGTTGATGCTCCCATATATGAATTGGTGTGGGTATCAAGGAGCCTGCATAGAAGAGCGTTCTGAATGTTCCAGCCATGGCCTGCACAAGGGGCTGGGCCACTGGATCGCTCTTCGGCAGCCCACATACAATCAACGCCACTCTGAACATGACAAGCCGCCATGTTCAGACGCCACCAGCTGCACTCTGGCATTTTCCCGCACTCCTTTGGAATGCAGGGATGCCAGTGCAGTCGCTGTCGAGCGCCCCGGCAGGCTCGTCAATGGCACATCCGCAGCCCCTGTGTCCACCAGGGAGATCCCGTCAACTCGAGAGGTGAGTCGGCAGTGAACGTCATTCTGGCCACGGAATCGATCCGACACCCGTTGACCGGGATTGGCCGCTACACGCACGAACTGGCACGGCATCTTGCCGAACTGCCGCAGATCGAATCCTTGCGGTTCTTGCACGGGCATCGGCTCAGTGAACAGCTGCCAAAGCCCGGGGTTGCAAGGACCGTCATCCCTTGGATTGGAGATCGTCTTTCACGGTTTCACTGGACTCTCGACACGTATCAGCGTTTGAATCAAGTCGCCAAAGCGCAGGCGCTACGCGGTTCAGGCGCCGCGATCTTTCACGGTTGCAACTATTCTTTGCCGCATCACGACGGGCCCTGTGTCGTGACTTTTCACGACATGTCGATTTACCGCTGGGCGCAGTGCCACCGTGCAGATCGGGTGCGTTACATGCGCAAGGAAGTGGCTTTATCGTTGCGCCGGACGCAGCTCATCCTCACGGTGTCGGAGTTCTCCCGACGCGAAATTGCGGCGCAGTTTGATTGGCCGCTGCAGCACATACGGGCCATACCGCTTGCATGCAGCGGTGCTTTCCGTCCTCACAATGAAGCGGAACTGGTTGCGCCTTTGCAAGCGGCAGGATTGAGGCAGGATGGCTACAGTCTTTTCGTGGGCACGATCGAGCCACGAAAGAACCTGCTGAACCTCATGGACGCTTATGCCCAATTGCCTGCGGCATTGCGTGCAAGATGGCCGTTGGTGGTCGTCGGTCATCCTGGCTGGAACAGCTCGGCTGAACACGAGCGCATGCGCCTGGCCGAACAGGCCGGTTGGCTGCGTTACCTCGGCTATATCGAAGACATTCGCCTGCCCGCACTCTTCGCTGGCGCACGGCTCTTCGTTTTCCCTTCGCTGTACGAGGGGTTCGGCCTGCCGGTCTTGGAGGCCATGGCCACGGGCACACCGGTTCTGTGCTCGGATGCGGCGGCGCTACCAGAAGTCTCCGGCGAGGCTGCAGCCTTGTTTGAACCGATGGACGTGAAAGCGCTGGCTGCCCAGCTGGCGCGCGGCTTGGAAGACGAAGCCTGGCGCACTGCCGCAAGCGCCGCAGGGCGTCAACGCGCCGCGCAATTCAGCTGGCAACGGTGTGCCGAACTCACCGCTCAAGCCTATCGTGACGTTCTCACGGGGACAGGTGCCGTACGGCGAACGACCGGCTCCCTTGTCTCCGCCACGACCTGACCGCCCATGAACTGCGAATTGGCCGGCAGCAAGCCCAGTAACGCGTTGACGCGGCGAGTTGACGGTGTGCGCGAGCATGGGCCTGCTGTCTGCGGCAAAGCTGAAGTCTTAAGATTCTGTATGCATCGCCCTGGAGGTTGGGGTGCATGCGACCAAGGCAACCACAATACAGAAGACGGTATGGAGGAGAACCAGTTGCGGTTCATTTTCGCGACGACCCGCCCGCGCGCCCCGAAGGACTATCCCGCATGAGCGTGATGGAGCGACTGTTGGCCCACGTGGCCGTGTCCCCGCGCGCGGCAGGCGACGGCATGGCAATGGCCGCGGCAGTGTTGAAACTGGCGGACATGGCGGTGGTGGTTGCCAGCGGGTTACTCGCGTACGCGTTGCGGACAGGGCATGTCGAGTTGCCTGATGCGCCCCACTATTTCTATGCCCTGCTGGCCGGAGCACTTCTCAATTTGTTCGTGTTCGTGCAACTGGCGCTGTATCAAAGCTGGCGCTTGGCGCTTCCCTCCATGGTGCTGGGGCGGCTGCTGTGGGGATGGTGCCTGGTGCTGGTCGCCCTGGCGTCGCTGAGTTTTTTAAGTAAAACGGGCCCGAGCTTTTCCCGTCTGTGGTTCTTGTACTGGGCGGGGATCGGAATCCTCGGTTTGGTCGGCGCACGGGTGCTGCTGGATCGACTGCTGCGCTGGCTGCACGCCCGTGGCATCGGCAATCGGCGGGTTGCGCTCCTGGGGCCGCCGGACAGGGTGGCGCAGGTGTCGGAGCGCATCCAGCGTGGCCCCTGGTCAGGCATCGAGGTGATTCCCGTGCCGCCCGTGATCAATGCGGGGGACTTCGCCGCTTTGCCAGACTGGTTGAGTCAGCACAGCGTCATCGAAGTCTGGCTGGCTTGGCCGATGCGCGACGAGCGGCTGATTCGCGAGAGCGTGCGCAATCTGGACGCCAGCTGTGTCGAGATTCGATGGATTCCGGACATTTTTGCGTTCCGTCTGATTCACCATGGGATGGCTGAAGTGGTCGGAACTCCCATGCTGGAGTTGTCGGTACGCCCCTTGTCCCTCACCTCGCAACTCGTCAAGTTGGTGGTTGACAAACTGATCGCCAGCGCGGTGCTCGTTCTGGCGAGCCCGTTGCTGCTGGCGCTGGCCGTGGGCGTCAAGCTCTCGAGCCCGGGGCCTGTGATTTTCCGGCAGATGCGGCATGGGTGGGACGGGAAGGCTTTCGAGGTGTGGAAGTTTCGGAGCATGCATGCCCACGATCCGGCAGAAGCGCCGCTTCAGACCTCGCGCACGGACTCGCGGGTGACCCGCTTTGGTGCGTTCATGCGCCGTACCAGCCTCGATGAGCTGCCGCAGTTCGTGAACGTGCTGCAGGGACGGATGTCAATCGTCGGGCCGCGGCCGCATGCACTGCGACACAATGCGGAATATCAGGATCTGATCCCGAACTATCTGCAGCGGCACCGGGTCAAGCCGGGCATGACGGGATGGGCGCAGGTCAACGGGTTGCGCGGAGAGACCCACTCGCTGGAAAAGATGCGCAAGCGTGTGGAGTACGACCTGTACTACATCCAGCATTGGTCGCTCTGGCTGGATCTGAGCATCATTGCGCAGACCTGCGCGATCGTGCTGTTCGATCGCGATGCTTACTGACAAGGCCGGAGTCCATGCGTTCTCAGATTGCCTATGTGCTAGGCACACGCCCAGAAATCATCAAGATGTCTTCCCTGATTGCCGCCAGTCAGCGGGAGGGCATTGGCCATAGCGTCATTCACACCAACCAGCACTACGCGGAATCCATGGATCGCGTCATCTTCGAGCAACTGGATCTGCCGCCGGCCGGCATTCATCTCGGGGTGGGGTCTGCACCGCAAGGCGAACAGATAGGGCGCATGCTGTGTGGCCTGGCGCCTGCCCTGGCGGAGATGCAGCCGGACATTGTGGTCGTGCAGGGCGACACCAACAGTGCCTTGGCCGGTGCATTGGCTGCCAGCAAGCTTGGTATTCCGGTGGCGCACGTGGAAGCTGGGCTGCGGAGCGGTGACCGGCGCATGCCAGAGGAAATCAACCGCATCCTGATCGATCAGATGGCGGACCACCTGTTCTGCCCCACCCCGCTGCAGGCGCAGATTCTGCGTGACGAAGGGGTGTCCGAAAGGCGCATCCACGTGACAGGCAACACGGTGGTCGATGCGACGCTGGCCTATGCACCGGCTGCACGGCAACGCTCGGACGTCCTGCGCAGGTTGTGCTTGCCCAGCAACGGCTATTGGCTGCTGACGTGTCACCGCCGTTCCAATACCGAAGAGCAAACGCATTTCGAGAGGCTGATGGACGCCGTGTGTGCGATGTCGTGGTCTGCAGGCATGCCTCTGGTGTTTCCGATGCACCCGCGCCTGGCCGCCATGGGGCGTTCTACGCTGGCTGGCCGACCTGGGCTGCTGGCCATCGAGCCGGTCGGCTACCTGGACATGCTGGCGTTGTTGCAGGGCGCTGCGCTGGTCATGACAGACAGCGGCGGCGTGCAGGAGGAAGCCTGCATCTTGCAGCGCAAGTGTCTTTTGCTGCGCACCAGCACCGAGCGCCCGGAGACGCTAGAGCGTGGCGGTGCCGAGCTGCCGGCCAGCCTGAGCGACGGTGACCTGCGGACGGCTTTGGAAAAGTTGCTGGCGCGTGCAGTGGCATGGAGCAATCCCTTGGGTGATGGAAACGCCTTCCGGCGCATTCTGGATATCCTGCTCGCGAAGGGCCAGGAAGACACATCGTCCCCACGCCATCGGCACCACAGAACCACTCACTGAAGACCGGCCTGGGCAGGCAAGCCGGCTTTCACGATCAGACGTCAGCGCAACCCTTCGTCCAAGAGATCCGGCGGCGGATGCAGCGCGACATGCACGTCGGTGCACAGACCGCACACCCAGACCGTGCGCTTTGGCTGAACCGTCAAGTTGTGGATCGTGATACGCCGTCGGCCTGCGAGGGCGCGCACTGTCCCGCGTGCAGTGAGGCCACTGCCAATGCGGCATGCATCGAGAACGGGAAAAACGGGAAGTAAAAATCAAACGTGCTCAGACCCAGCACGAGAATCAGCCACGCGATCGCCCATTGACGCTCGGCCGCAATGCGCAGCAGGGGACGCCACAGCGCAAAAATCAGCGCCAATCCGGCAAGCAGGCCGAAGAGTCCCGTTTCGGACAGTGCCGCCAGCAACAGGTTGTGAGCGTGCAATTCGCCGCGGTGGAAGCGGCCGCCGGTGTAGTCCGGAACCATGAACTGGAACACGCCTGCCCCAAGACCGAACCAGGGGTGGTCGCGCCAAGCATCCAGCGCGCCGCTCCAAAGGTACGTCCGCCCTAGCGTGAAGGCCGTCATCATGTTTTCCTGTGCCGCGCTGGTCATGTCTGGATAACGTAGCCACAACACGAAGACGGCAAGCACAGCGATTCCGCCCAACGCCACGCGTGCGATGTGGCGCTGTCTATTGGACGTGCATGCCCTTGGCCATGCCCACCATGCCATCAGCACCCCGACGGGCAGCAGGGTGTTGCGTACCTGGGTCAACGCCAGCGCCAACACGGCGCCCACCAACGCGAGCGCCAGCGAGATCCTCCCGACTTCACCCCGCTGCTGCAGCCTCAGCACCAACAGCAGCACCATGGCCGCGGACGTGGCCAACAGTGCAGGGTGCTCGTACATGCCCGAAATTCGCGGCAGGTACTTGAAAGTCTCTTCTGGATGGAATGCCAGGGCCACGCGCAGCGCCCCAGGCCATTGGAACCAGACGGCCCCGGCCAGCGCCAGGTTGAACCACACGGCGATGAGTGCTGCCAGCGTCGCCGCACGCGGCCAGCGCGGGCAGGCCGCAGCGAGGTTGAGCATGGCCCAAAGCGCCAAAAGACTGGTGGCATACCGCACGGCGAATGCGCATGCCAGCCCGATGTGGTTCGAAGCCAGGACCGATGCGGACAGGGCCGCGATGCACATCAGGATGGCCAGCAGGGGACGTCGCAATTCAGATGGCACGCCATGCCGCACGAGCGATCCTGCGGAAATGGCGAGCATGCAGCCCAGCATCGTCACGGACCCCAGTGACAGGGCCATGCCGAAAAACCGAAACGGCAGCACGATCTGCTGCAAGCAAAACAGCAGATAGAGGGCCAGGCAAATGCTCACCAGGAGCAGTTGCCCGCGCGGCGGTACGGCCGCCGGGGAGGGACCGAAACGTGAGTTCATGCACCCGTGCGGACGATGGCACGCGAACGATGTCGTCTGCTCATGCGCGCGCGTAACAGCAGCAGTAGATAGCGCAATTGGTTCGCAGATACCGGGCGAACAGGCGCCTGGGCTCCAGCCACAAACGGAACATCCATTCCATGCCGAATCTCTGCATCAGCAGTGGAGCGCGCGGCAGCATGCCGGACACGACATCGAACGATCCTCCCACCCCCATCGCCAGTGCCACGCCCAGTTCATACCAATGCCGCTGCAAAAAGAGTTCCTTCTTCGGCGAGCTGATGCCGACAAAAAGATAGCGCGCTCCCGAGTTCCGGATCGCAGCGACGACGTGCGTCACTTCGTCGTCCCGGAAATAGCCGTCGCTTGTCCCGGCGATGTGAAGTCCGGGAAACATCTCGCGCAGCCGTTGAGCGGCCGCCAAAACGATGGCCGGCCGCGCACCCAGCAGGTAGACCCCGACACCGGACTGTGCAGCCTGGCCGCAGAGGTCTTGCATCAGGTCAATGCCGGCGCGTCGAGCCGGGGGATCGACTCCCAGCCAGCGCAGGCCAGCACTGATGCCGCTCCCGTCGATGTGAACCAGCTCGGCCTCATCCAGTGCGTCACGCAGCAGTCCCTGCGCTCTTGCGTCGATCAGCTTGGCCACATTGAGCCCTTCGATGCGAACCGGGTCTCCACCGTGGGCGGCCTCCTGTGCACGCTGCAGCAACTGCGTGGGAGAGACGAGATCCAATGGGCAATCGAAGAAACGAATCCGTTCGGGACGGTGTATCAAGGCGCAGGCTCCTTTTTCGGCGCATCGTACAGTGCCCCTACACGCGATCGCATGTGCTCCCACGTGAAGCCTGCGCGAACCTGCGCAATGGTGTGCGGCAACACGCGTCGTTGCCGCTGGGTGGCTGCGCAGGCTGCCAGTGCGGCGACGTTACCGAGTGGATAGAGGGCATCGGACAGTCCGACTGCCTCCAAAATCGCCCGGTTGCCTGGGATGTCGCTGGCCACGACCGGGCAACCGAGCAATAGCATCTCGATCAGTACCGTCGGCATGCCCTCCATCGCCGATGGCATGACGAACAGATCGGCGACCGAGGCCATGGCGGCCACATCGGCATCGTCGACAAAACCATGGAGCCGCACCCGATCGGCCCATCCGCGTGTCTGTGCGAAAGATTCAAGCCGCGCGCGATCCGGCCCCCGCCCAACCACATGCAGAACTGCATGTTCCATGCCCGGCTCGCCCAGCAGCGCGATGGCATCGTGCAGGCGCTTCACCGCGTCGAGCCGCCCCACGGAGAGCAAAGCCGGCGCCCCTTCCAGCCCTGGTACTTCCATTGGTGGAGCGTGCAATTGCGCCTCAAGCACCGCATTGGGCAGCAGCACCGGGTGCGCGGGACGGAGACCGCGCCGCGTCAGGTAGTCCTGCCAGTAGGCCGACAGGAGCACCACCCGGTCTGCGCCTCGCAGCAGCGCGCGCTCGATCAATCCGTCCCAACACCGTTTTCCCAGGCGCTTGCCCAAAGCGGGATCGTCGTCGTAATAGCAGTGGGGCGTATAGACCAAGCGCTTGCCAAGCAGCCAAGCCATTGACGCTGCCAACGCGGAAATGGGGGTCCGCGCGCCATGGACATGCACGGCGTCGGCCCAGCCGATGTGCTGCCACATCGCCCGGGCACTCACGCGCACCACTTCGTAGGCGTGCACGTGCCCGCTCGCAGCCGACGGTGCCGCAACGCGCACGGCATGGCCTGCTTCCACGGCCAGCACGGCCAGCCCATGGATATGCCGGGCGACGCCGCCGCCCCCGCCATGGGGGGCAAAGTCTTTGTAGACGTGCAGGATGCGCATGGAGTCACGCCCTCGCCGCATGGATGCACGGTGCGCGGATGGTTCCGGGCTCGACAGCCGCGCCGAAGCGCGTGGCTGCTGCGCATTGGCGCAGCACGCCACCGAGCAGCAGCCAGAATCCGCCGGCGCCGGAGACGGTCAACGCATTTTCGGAAGACACGAAGGTCGTCACCATCCCGCACAGCAGCCAGAAAGTGGCCAATGCCAGGCGGTCACCGTGCCGGACGTGGGCTTGCCACAGGGTGCGCAGGCACCAAAAGACAAGGCCAAGAAACAAAAGCGCGCAGGGCACTCCCATCTGGTAGGCGATGCTGAACAAGGCACCTTCCCCGCCTCCCAGATCGGTCAGCGCTTGCCGGGCGGCGAAAGCGCCCTGGCGTCCCAGACCACCTCCCCACAGAGCGACTTGGCCCAGGTCGGCCAGGTTGCGCTGCAGTGCCCACCAATGGCCAATCGTGGAGCCGTCACGGAAATTCCACGAGGCCACCACAATGCCGTAGGACGCCCAAACCATCGCCACCAACGCGGCGCCGACCAGCAGCACCCGCGCAGTGGCGGAGCGGACCAGACCGCGGCTGGTCAACAAATAGCCGAGCAGCGCAACGATGCCTGCGAGCATCGAGCCACGGGTTCCCGACATCCACACGCCGACGAAAAGCCCGGCACACACCAGCAGTGCGCGCCAGGGCCAGCGCGTCTGCCACAGCCCCAGCGCTGCCAGGCCCGCAGTGACCAGGAACTGCCCCTGCGCCAGCGGTGCCGCCAATAAGCCGCCAGCGCGGCGCGCATACGTTTCTCCGCCAAAAAAATTCCATGGCAGGCCGGTATGGGGATCGGTGTCCTTTGGCATCACGCCCTTGATGTTCGCAAGGTAGTCAGGCAGGCGTACGGTGTCCACCCAGAACTGGGTGTTGACGATTTCCCACATGCCAAACAAAGTGCTGGCCAAGCCCAGCCAGACCAGGGCGGACGCGCCGAAACGGAGATTCCGAGGTGTCGAAAAGCAGCCGTATCCCGCCAACAGGAACACCATCGGCACCAAAATGACGCCAAGCGATCCCAGTACCACCCCGGCTGGAAGGCCATGCACGAGGCCCACCGGCGCGTAGGCAAGCGCCAATCCGCCGAACGCCAGCAACGACACCAGCAGCGCCCGCGGCATGCGCACCGTCAACAGGCACAGCGCTGCCAGCGCCAACACTGTGAGGTCCCGTATCGGGCGCAGCCAAGTGGCCTGCAACCAGGTGCCACCGCCGTACAACCACGCCACCAGCGGATCGCCGACATGCACCCAAAGGATGAGCAACGCCAAGCCCCAGCGTTTCATTGGCTGGCTCCAACATGGCTGGGCCAGTCTGGGTCGGAAGCGAAACTGCGTGACAGCCATTGTTGCTGCCGTTCAAGGAAAGCGCCGCGCGTGCAGGCATCCTCTCGCAGTCGGCGGACCAGTTCGCACAACGTCGTCACGTCGGGCACCTGCTGGGCCGGCCGCCCGATCTCCTGCGCATCCGCAGACCCTGAGGCCGGCCATGCCAGGCCGATGACATAGTGGCCTCGACAAGCCGCCTGCAACAGCGCAGTGGAACAGAAACCCACTACCAGCGCGGGTGCTGCGGTGTCCTCCAACAAGGCATGTGGCGGCGGCCGGCACAATGGGGCCATCGCGCTTTTAGCGTAGGGATGACCGTTGCGCACTTCCTCGGGATGCAGCAGGATTTGCAATGTGATGCCCTCGAGCCGGGCCTGGATCAGGGCGTCTGCCAGGGCTTGAAAATAGCCCGCGAGCGAGAGCCCATACACCGGTGTGTGCGTTTGCGATACGAGATACAGAACTGAAGGCGCGGCATGGGCACTGGCTTCAACCTGGGGACGCGCCGGACCGTAGCTGCACGCATGTGCGGCCACACCATGCCGGGCGTAGACCTCTGCGCTGCTTGGTCCCCACAGCAAATGGTGCTGGGCCCGCACGGGAAAGAATTCTTCGGTAGGCAGGCCGTGCTGTACGCAGATGCTGCGCCAGCCGGTGCCGGCGGCCTGCTGCGCCGCCACGGCGTAGAGATCGAAATCGTTGTGCAGCAGCAGCGTGGCGGTCGTGCCCGAGCACATCACGCTCGACCATGCGCCGCACCAGAGGCGTTGCCGAAACACGCAGCAGCGCACCAGCCAGGGCGCGGCGACCGGTGTCGTGCCTGGCGCATGCCGGAGCCGCCAGGCTGACCAGGCATGGCGCCAAGCCGATGCTGGCGGCCGGGCCGGAAGCTGTCCAGCGACCTGCCCGCGCAGGCGCGGATGTATGAGGACGGTGCAGGCGATGCCGCGCCGGGCTAGATCGGCAACGCACGGTGCGAGGGCGCCCCAGCCATTGCTGCCCGGTAGGGTGGCCAGCGCGGCCCATCCCGCCACTGGCATCGCGCGCCGTGGCAGCGTCGCACACAGCCAGGCATCCCGCAGCAAAGCGAGTACGGCACGCAGCACTGCGCTGCGACCTCGCAAGGACAGGAAATAGACCTCGTGGCGCACTGCTGCGGCGTCTTCGCCATACTGGATCCGCAGGGTCCGATGGAAGTCACCGAATTGCATCGCATTCCTCTTGCAACACACGCCACTGGTTCCGCCGACGCTGCAGTTCTCCAACCAGGCCACTGCCGAACAGACTCACGATGGCCTGCTTGAGCACGCGCCGCATCCGATCCCGCAGCGCCCAGGACACGCGATTGAGTTGCCGATCGAGCAGGCGCACCTCCTGTGCGGTTGCCGCCGCCAACGGCTTGGACACACAGGCGTGCCGTGGACGCCGCAGGTGCAGCCACAGGTTGTCCGCCAGCATGCCCCCGCCAGGGTAGGCACCGCAGTAGATCACATCCAGTCCTGCGGCTTGCGCCAGCCGTTGCAACAGCGAGGCCGAGAAATAGCTCAGATGTGCAGGATGCACGTAGTTCCGCGAACGCCAGTCGCTCATCACGTCCGGCACCTCGATCCATGCCTGACCGCCAGGGACCAACACCCGTGCCACCGTTGCCAGGAAATCGCGCGGATCCGGTAAATGCTCCATCACGTGGAAGGCCACGACCGCATCAAGCGTGGCTTCGTCCATCACCTGCTGCTGGGGCAGGAACTGAACGCGGGCGCCATCCAGCAGGCGCTCGCGGTGCGCCATATCCGGCTCCGACGCCAGTAAATGCAGGTCCGGACGCACCGCAGCGGCGGCGCCCAGGAAGGCACCAAAGCCAGAGCCCAACTCGAACAGGCGCGCACCCCTTGGAAGATCCGGCGAAATCCGGCGCAGCCGACGATTTGCGACCAACCGGTCGCCGCGCAAGGCGAAGAAGCGTTCCTCGCTGCGCCAGGGCACTTCCATCGGAAACAAGCGGCGGTAGTCGTGCGCGTAGAAGCGCGCCAATGCCTCCTCGCTGAAGTCGGGAGCGAGGTAGGCAGCAGCACACAGTCCGCAGCGCCGCAGTTCCTGGCCGCTGCCGAGGTACACCTCCCGCCACACCGTGCGCTGCGCGCAGGTCGCGCCGCAGCAACGGCAACGGCCGTCGTCAGGAGCGAAGTCTGCATTCATTGACCGCCTCGGTTGACCAGACAGACGCTATGCATAAATGCTCCGGTGCCACAGGGCGACTGACACCGCGAGCCAGAGCGTGGTGTGCGCGCGTCCCCGGGCCAGTTCGGTTCGCAGCCGGGGCACGTCGAGGAATTCGCCCAACTCCGGCGGCAGCGATGACAAGGTCCGCTGCACGGGCATGCGGTCCAACAGGAATTGCTCGGCGTGACCAAAGCCGGTGCTCTTGCGCCGTTCCACGATGCGCGGAGGCATGTCGGCAGCGAAGGCCCGCCGCAGCAGCGCTTTGCCGTGGTGGTCGCCCATGCGGGTGTCTGCCCGGGTCGCGAGCGCACGCTCCACCAGCCGGTAGTCCAGGAAAGGCGCTCGCACCTCGATACCGGCGGACATGCTATTGCGATCGGCCATGCGCAGCACCATTGGCAGATTGGTGGAGAGCACGTCACTGCGCATGCGCATCTCCACGCCAGCCCGGCGGTCGACCTGCAATGCGCGCAGGCGCGGCGACTGGTCGTGCCAGAGCGCGCCGGACATGCAGGCCACGCTGGGCCGGTTTCGCCGCAGCATCGCGCCCAGCAGCGGTCCCGGCAGATCCCAGGCCAGGCGGTGGAGCAACGCACGGGGCAGCACGGCGCCGCTGGCAAGCAGTTTCACCAGCGCAGGCAGGTGTGCGCCGCGCAGAGCGTCCCGTGCGGCCAGGGGTAGGTACAAACCCACATAACCGCCAAACAACTCGTCGGCGCCTTCTCCGTTGAGGACCACCTTGTATCCTGCCTCGCGGATCGCCCGGTACATGCGGAAGCTGGCGAAGATCGATGGAGTGCAGAAAGGCGCTTCCTGCGCGACCACCAGCGCCCGCAGTTCCTCCTCGTCCGGGACCGCGTGGGCGCGATGAACGTGGTGCCGGGTGATTTGACCCAACTCCTTCATCAGGGCGGCGGCGTCGGCCGTTTCATCGAACGCTGCATGGGCAGCATCGCAATATCCGTAGGTGAACGCGCCTGCAAAACAGGTGCGCGGTGCGGAATCGGCTTGCAGGCTGATGCGGGTCAGGATGGAACTGTCCAACCCGCCGGACAGGAGGGTCACGGTGGGAACATCTGAGCGCAGACGCAGGCGCGTGGCGTCTTCGAGCAGGGCCCGGGTTGCCTCTGCGTCAAGGGGATCGGCGGCGCCTGGAGCGGGCCAGTCGTGATAGCGGTGGCGGCGGCTGTGGCCAGTTGGCGATACCCGGTACAGCCAGCCAGGGGGCACGGCGCGGATCCCCTGGTAGAAAGTGTCGCAATTGTGATCGGACAGGCCCGCGACGAGGAAGTCGAAGATTGCGGCCGGGTTGGGTGGCGGGTACCCGCCCAGTGCACAAGCGATCGCACGGATTTCGCTCGCCAGCACCAATCGCTGGCCGTCGTGGTGCATGTAGAGCGGCTTCACGCCAAGCCGGTCGCGGCAGTACACCAGTTCGCCGGTCGCCTGTTCCAGGAGCACCACAGCCCACATTCCGTTGCAGCGCGTGAACAATGCCTCGCCCCATGCTCGCCAACCGTGCAGGATCACCTCGGTGTCGCTGTCAGTGCGGAAGCGATGGCCGAGCGCTTCCAGTTCGCGGCGCAACTCCAGAAAGTTGTAGATTTCTCCATTGAACACCACCACGTTGCCGCTCTCCGCACACCGCATCGGTTGCGTGGCAGCGTCACTCAGATCGAGGATCGCCAGCCGGCGGTGGCCCAGCGCCGTCGGTACGGGCTGGTCCAGGCACAGCAGACCTTGTGCATCCGGCCCGCGGCTCGACAGTGCATCCAGAGCATGCTGGGCGCGTGGCTGCAGCGCCGAATCGGCCACGAAACTCCGCAGGGCGACTATTCCGCACATTGAACAAAACCCAATCGGTTACCGAGTGCCGCTACCAGGAGATCGCACGCCATCGCGCAGATCGTGCGCTGGCGCGCAAAAAGATTGTGGTGGCGCCACGCTTTCCATGCGGTGGCTAGCAGGAGGATGGCGGCAATTCCGCGTCCAACAGGACTGCTCCAGAGAGCCGCTGCTAAGAGCACAGACAGCAGCGCGGCGTACCCGCCCAGATTCAACCACAGACCGCACAGGCGCAGCGCTGCGCCAGCCATTCCCAGAAGACACAGCAGACGTGCCCATAGCAACCACTGCGGCGCTGTCCAGGCCGCAGCGGCCAGTTGCAGCAAGCCGCTGCACAGGAAACCCAACAACAGCACCCGCAGCAGCGCGGTTTCGCGATGGCGCCCGATCAGCAGTGCAGACAGTACGCTGCTGGGCAGAATCACCATACCAGCGGCCAGTACCGGAGCAACCCAGACAATCCAGGCCCGTTGCTCTGCAGTGCCCGCCGCATCGATGACCGCGACCAGCAGTTGCATGCCCAGCGCGGAAAAGCCTAGCACCAGTGAAATCAGCGCCGTGGCCCAGCGCTCGCCCACCTCGCTGCGCGCCTCGATCAGCAGGAGCCGGTTGAACTGATTGAAAACGCCACTGGCTCCGTTGACCAAATATCCAATCATGAGATAAATCGGCAGAAATGCTGGCGCGATGGCGGCCAGAAGCAGGGGCGTCAGGCGGTCGTGCAAAGTTCCTACCATTCCCATCAAGGACAGTTGCAGCGACATCCCGAGCATCTGCCGGGAGCGGCCTGGACTGGGGCATAGCAATTGCCAGCGCATGCCGAACGCAGCCACATTGACCAGTGCTTGCACCAGATATCCCACGCTCACGGCCAGGCCTGCACCGGCTGGCCCGGCGCTCTCCGGATGCAGATGCAAAACCAGCCAGGCCAGTATCGCCACCGGCATGGCGACCTGTTGAACCGCGAATCCGAGCAGCCGTTTACCCTGCGCCAGCAAAGGCGCGGAATAGCCGACCAGGCCGAGCAGCGTTGCCGGGAGCACGGCGATCGTGTATTCAAAGGCGTTTCCCTGCCCTCCATAGCTCCACCATGCCGCTGCAGTCCATACCAAGTCGAGGAACAGTGTGGCAAGAAGGCGGTGGAACAGGGCACGCCGCCATCGATCGCCCCAATCGGGAGACGCCGGATCCTCGCGCAGGAACCAGGATGCATAGCCCAGATCCGCCACGAACAGCACGCTCATGAGCCAGAGGTGCGCCAGCCCCACCTCGCCATAGCCCTGCAGGCCGAACTGGCGTACCAGGAGCCACTGGAACAGCAGCGTGCAACTCTGGCCGAGCGTGTACAGGGCTGCTCCGGCGACGAAGCCCGCCTGCATGCGGGCGGTCGTGTTCACGGAAACACGGCCCCCACGCCGGATGGCGCATGGTCTGGACGGGTAGCGCAAGCCGGGCGAACACCGTGATCGCCGACGCAAAAGACGCAGGAATGGGTGCTAGGGCAAACACGATGGAGCGCGCGCCATGCCAACACACAATGAAGAAAGCCGGCATCCAACTCTGAATCTCCGACGGGCGCATGGCACGCCCTGAGCAACTGGTTAATACGGTTCTGCCGATGTGCGCGGAATTTTCGCATGCGAGCGTTCACCAGCAGATTTGCCAAACCACACGAAGGGGATCATGCGCATCGGCTGCCTGCGCGGAGCGCCCGCGACAGCCCGAACTTCCTGCAGCAGCTAGCCCATACGGCCATCGACATCCGAGGATGGGGGATCGAGCGTCATCTGCAGCGCCTGGTGCAGGCTCCATCGCGTGCGCCAGCCCAGACGTGACCACGCCTTGCCAGGATCGCCCAATTGGTGGGCGCGGTCGTTGGGCCGCTGGCGTTGTGGATCCACCTCGATCCGTGGACTGCGTCCCAGCAATTTGCCGATTTCTGAGACGAGATCGCCGACCGAATGCTCTACGCCCGAACAAAGGTTGAAAACATCGAAAGCCGGTGTCAGATGGGGATCGTCGAGCAGTGCCAGAACGCCGGCTGCCGCGTCGTCCGCATGCATGTAGTCGCGGCAAGGCTGAAGATTTCCAAGTCGCAATACCGGCTCCGTCCCCGGGTCCGCCCGGAATTGAGCCAGAACGTCTGGAATCAGATGGGCATTCGGATCGTCGTGCGCGATGCTGTTGAAGATTCGCGCCACGCGCCCGCGGCGTCCTTGGGCGCGGGAGCACCACAACCGCAACTGGCTCTCGTTGCAAAGTTTGGACAGCGCATAGTTGTCGCGTGCTTCGGTGGGGCTGTCGGCCTCGGTCAGCATCTCGCGGCCCCACGCGTAGACAGCGCCGCTGGATGCGATGACCACCTGTTGCAGACCAGTCTGCGTCGCGGCATGTAGCACGCTTTCGGTGCCTTCCACGTTCACCCGCAGACAATGCATGCGCTGTGTCTCGCATGTGGGAATGTGATGCACCGCCGCCAGATGAACGATGGCGTCCGCACGGAGATCCCTCAGCGCGGCCTCCACGGTGGCGGTATCGCACACATCTGCCACCACACTGAGGGTCAGTCCCAGCGGCATCGGCATGCCACTGGACAAATTGTCCAAGCCCGCCACGGCATCGCCACGGCGCAGCAAGGCGGAAACGAGGCGGTGCCCAATCATGCCGGCCGCACCGGTGACAAGCACCCGCCTCACGCTGGATCCTTGTCGTAAGCGATGGACGCCCGCTCCGGCAGCAGCCTGCGCCGCAGGCCGGCGGGCAACCAGGCAAACAATGGGTCGCTATGGGCCGACCATGGCAGCTGCGCTGCGCTGTCCCTGCGACGCAGTGCCGCGTAGGACGCAAGCGCCAGAGACAGCACACCCAGGGTGCACAAGAACGCCGCCAAGGCCACCAGCCACGGCCGGCGCAACGGCACCGGCGCTGCCGAAATCGCCGGCTGGGCCTTGTAGCGCAATTGCTCGGCCTTGTATTGCAGTTGGCCCAAGGTCATCTGTATTTCGCTGCCAACCTGTTGCTGAGCCGCATCCACGGTGGCGTCGGGTGGAAACATCTCATGCTGGTTCAGCCGAAGCCAGTCCGCCAGCGCAGTCCCCGAATACAGGCTGCGCATGCGTGCATCGACCCGGCCGAGATAGCGCTGCTTCCAGTCCAGTTGTTCGAGTTCGCGCTGCCCCTTGCGCAGGCTGGCCCGTGTCTCCGCGACAGTGGACTGCAATGCGACCGTTTGCGCGAGCGGCGACAGGTACTTGCCGCCTCCATCGCCGACGGATACCACCGTGCTGAAACCGTTGCGCCGCAGCTCAGGGTACTGCTGCAGCAGCTTCTGCATCTCTTGGACCTGCTTCAGGTTTTGTTCGATGGAGAACTGTTGCCTGATCTGTTCGATCTGCAGACGTGCGCGCTGCTCAAGTACCTCGAGCTGCAGCTTGTCCAGGTATTCGCGCAGGTCCGACCACCACATGACCTGGCGGATGTGCTGCGCGATCAGTTCGAACTGCTGGGACGCCGCCGCGTCGTCGCGTACCAGGAGAGACACTTCCAGTCCCAGCGCGCCCACCTTTTTGGGATCGATGTTGATCTGCTCGCGGATGTCATCGCGCCCCACGGTGCTCCGGTAGCTCACGCGGGAACTCCAGTAGCGCGGTTGCTGAAACTGCATCAGCAATCGGTCTCGCTGTCCAGCAGGCAACTTTGCTTCGGCCAACGACGCAGCGACCAAATGCCGGTCCGACAGCATGGGCTGTAGCCTGCGCCACTGGTCCAGCGGCATCTGTGCCGTGTCCAGCAGGGCGACGGCGCTGTAGACCGGCACCAATGCGACGGCTGCCCCGGCGACCAAGGCAAACAGCAAAGCGACCGGGACCAGCAATCGGCCGAATTCGCGGTAAAAGTGCAGCAGTTCCAGCAGCAAGTCGGCCAGCGACACATCGTCGCCGCGCTCCCGCACGTTGTTCATCCCTGGCATCGGAATATGGGCCGGTGTTCAATGTATTTACAGGGGGTGTATCTTCCATCCGACACGATGCTGGGTCTCCATCGAGGCATGCGGCCAGAGGCGAGAAACGAAAACATCTTGCCACACAAATCTCACCGCGAAGGGATTCGCGGCCGTTCTGGCTTGTGCC
The DNA here is from genome assembly GCF_057541515.1 of Acidovorax sp. KNOB132. Lineage (NCBI taxonomy): Bacteria > Pseudomonadati > Pseudomonadota > Betaproteobacteria > Burkholderiales > Comamonadaceae > Acidovorax > Acidovorax sp. KNOB132. The sequence goes on along the minus strand of NZ_BAAJYT010000003.1, from coordinate 30,177 downwards.
GCCCAAACAGGCCGATGCACAGCGCGGCACACAGCATGGCTTCGGTTGCGATCACGGCCGTGGCCGCGCCCCTCGCGCCATGCTGCGGGACCAGCAGCAGATTGAGGGCCAGGTTGGTCACTGCTGCCAAGCCCGCTCCCCATGCATAGCAACGTGCTCGATCCAGCGCGATCGCGGCCTGCGTCAGCACATAGTTGGGCAGCACGAAAACGAACGCCGCGAACAGCCAGCCCAGCAGCGATCCTGCCGACTGGTATGCAGGGCCGAACAGAAATTCGATCAGCCACGGACCCAGCCAGGCGCCGCCCAGGGCCAGCCCCAGGCCGGCGGCCCCTGCGGCGAACAAGCTGCGCCTTAGCAGCCTGCGCGCCGCGGCCGCATGGTCGCGGGTTTTGCGCAGGCGACGGAAAAAGAACAGCGCCAGTGGCATGGCCAGCAGCAGCACACCGTCGAACAGGCGATACGCCGCAGCATACTGCCCAATCTCTGCAGGGTCCGCCATCCTTTGCAGGATCACGATGTCGCTGCGCCGGTAAAGGCACGTGGCCAAATCGATCCACAGAAAGCCTGCCGCGGCGTGATAGAGCGGGGCAGGCGGCGGCCACCGGGTTCGATCGCGCACATCCTGCCCAAGTACGGCATACGCCAGCATCAGGCCTATCCCCCAGGCGCCGAACACGATGCCGGGCTCGGGCCCAAACAGCAGCACCCCGAAAATGATCGCCAGGGCACTCGACATGCGCGCTCCCGCCTGCCACCGGCCTTCGCGCTGCCACTGCCCCGCTGCCTTCAACTGCACCGATACCAACTGCGAGAGCGACACGGCAGCGAAGCACCACACAGCCGCAGGCAATGCGAGATCTGCGCCGAAAGGTATCAGCGCTAGACAGCCGCCTACGAGCAGCAACGTGGTCACCAGCAGGTGGCCCCGGGCCAGCCCCGGCAGCACCGCCTCGAACGACTTGAGGGCGGGGCTGGGTGAGACTTGCTCTCGCAGCACGAGAGTGCGCAGCCCTGCGTCCTGCGCAAGGGCCAGCAGCGTGGCCAGGTTCAGCAGGTAAGCATAGCGGCCGAAGCCGGACGGCTCCATGCGCCGCGCCAGCCACACAGACAGGGCCAGCGATATGGCCGCCGTCACAAGCACTGATAGCCACTGAGCCGACAGTGCCCAGACGCCTGCATGCCAACGACGCGGATTCAGTGAAGTCATGGTCGGTCCTCGCCGGCGAGCGTCATGGACCTTCCGTCCAGGCCGGCGACACCTCATGCCAGAGTCCTTGTGCGCGAACCCTCCCTTGCTCCAGCAGCACAACTTGGTCCGCACGCTCCAGCAGTCCCAGCCGATGGCCGATGACGACCACGGTCAGTTGGCCATGCAGTCGTTCGATGGCGGCGTGTATGCGTGCCTCGTTTTCGTGGTCCAGCGCGCTGGTGGCCTCATCGAGTATCAGCAGCGCCGGGCGCTGCAGCAGCGCGCGTGCCAGCGCCAGCCTCTGCCGCTCACCTCCGGACAGGCACACGCCGCGCTCGCCCACGATCGTGTCCCACCCCTGCGGCAATGCATGCACGAATCCGGCGGAGGCTTTTTCCAGTGCGGCGCGCAACATCTCATCGTCGGCCTGCGGTGCGGCAATGCGCAGATTGTGGTGGATGGTGTCATTGAAGAGGAATGTGTCCTGCGAGACGTACGCCACCGCCTGCCGCCACGACCTGCGCATCCGTCCGTCCAGCGGCACTCCATCGATCGCCAGACTGCCCTCGTCCGGACCCAGCAGACCGCACAGCACGTCGGCCAGCGTGCTCTTGCCGGAACCGGAAGCGCCAATGATCGCAGTAGTGGTGTGCACGGGGAGCGTCAAGGACACCGAGTTCAAGGCCGGTACTGTCCGTTCGGCATAGCGGACACTTACCGCACGCAGTGTTATCGACCTGCGCACCTGCGGCTGCGCAGCGGGCTGCGCAGCATCTGGCTCGGCCCACTCACGGGCCTGGCCGATCTGCTGATCCATCTCGGTGAACGCCGGCAGCGCGTGCAGCCAGTACTGGTGTTGCTGGTGCGTTGCCGCCAAAAGAGGCAGCAGGCGCGCGAACACCAACACCAACGTCAGCAATTCGGCGACAGGCACCTGCCAGACCCGAAGCCCCAGGTAGATGTAGGCTGCCAGCAGCATCGCGCCGCTACTGTGCAGCAACGCTTTTGACAAGCTCAGTGCGGATGCGAAACGCAGGTGCTGATCGCGCAGCGCGCTGGCGTCACGGGCGATCCAGGCGGCGTAGCGCGACTCGGCGCCCAGAATTTTGGCCAGTCGCAAACCGGCCAGGCTGTCTTGCAGGCTGGCATGGAGCCGCTTGCTGGACAACGTCAACTGTCGGCCCAGCGCCAAGACACCTCGGCGTTGGCCGGCCAAAAGCGCCAGCAGCAGCGCTCCGCCCAGCGTCGATGCCAAGGCCAGCTTCCAGTCCAGCGTGAATCCTGCAAGCACATAGATCGCCGCAGTGGCAAAAGAGGCCAGCATCGCCAGACCGTGACCCAGTCCCACCCCCACACGGCTGGCATTGCTCAGCATCAGGCTGGCATGGTCGGCGGTGCGCTGCGCCTGGAGCCAACGCCATTGTGCGCCGAGCAAAGCGGAAAAGCTGGCTTCGCGCAGGCGCTCGGCCACGTCCTGCTGAAGCCGTGCCGCAGCGCACTCGCGTGCATGCTGAACCACGTTGCGCAACAGCAGCAGCGCGCAGAAAGAAAGCAGCAGCCAGGGTAGCGACGCCGTCGCTCGCAGATCGAAAGCGGCGATGGCCTGGGTGGCCGCGCGTGCAACCATGCTCTCGCCGCCACCGGCGTCACCCTGCAAGGCACTGAGCAAGGGCACGAGCAGTAAAACCCCCAGACCTTCACTGACACTGGCCAGAACCATCAGCAGGAACAACGAGACGCGACGCTGCGGACTGGCCCATGACATCAGCTGCATCAGGGCCCGAGCCGCCGTCATGGGGCCTTCCCGGGACGGCTGACGTAGCAGGCCACTCTTGTGAAGCGCTTCGCACCTGCGCCGCCAGTGACGCAAAAGTCTCCGGCGAGAACCCAGGAATGGGCTTGCAGTTGCGTCGCATCGGAACGCGCGACGCCGAAGCACACCATGTGACCAACCCGAAACAGGCAGAGAAAGCAATGCGCTGCCAGCGCCTGGGTCAGGCAGTTGGACTGCCACGGCGTGTGCCCGGAGGCCAGCCTGATGGTCCGCGCGATCTGCACCGCACGACGTTTCGCACGTTCGTCCGGCGCCGGCATGGGAGGAGGCACTGCCACGCTTTGACCCAGCCACGGTGCCAACCGGCGAAAACCCAGGCACCGCACCGCCGCACGGGCCGCACCCAGAAGCAGCCAGGCCGGCAGAAGCAGCCAGCGCTCGAAGCGCGGCAAATGCAGAAATGCCAGCACCCGGTCAAAGTGGGATATCTGGCGGCGCGGCGGTGGAGTCATGCACCACCTCGCCGAGGACCTGATTCGATGCCTGCCCGAAGTTCGCAAGGCCATTCGGGCGCTAACGCCGCACCTGCGGCGGCGCGCCTGTTCAGGAAAAGTGGCATCCCCCGATTGAACTCGGTGGTTGGGCTGGTAAGGCTAGACACGTCTTCGCTTGGTCATGTGCTGGTGCGCGAGCCGCACCGCACGCACGCCCGGATAGGCCCACCGCAGATAGGGGGGAAGTGCCACGGCCGCGCGGTCATCCTTCGTGGGCGCCAGCAGAAAGGGTATGAGCTGCAGACGTCCATGCCAACTGGATTCCAGCGACAGCAGCCGCAGCCCGTAGCGGACCATGCCCATCCGTGCGGCAAGGTCGGCGCCGCGATCGGAGCCAAGTGCGTCCAGATGCGGCAGCAGTGCGTCGGCGGCGGGACGCGCTGCACGAAGCAGCAGGGCATGCGAACGGAATACCTCCGGCGTTGCGACACCGAGTGTGGCCTCGGCAAGCAGGACCGACATCGCCAGATGGCGCTCGGTCCCCAGGCGCTGCGCCAGGTCCAGCACCTGCGCCCAGTCCATAGTGGTGCTGCGCATCGCCAAAGCCATGTCCACCAGCCAGAATGCCCGGCACCAGTTGTGTTTTGTGCCATGGAACGCCGCATAAGCCACCGCGGCGGGCGCCGACAGGGTGGCGACTTCCATGCCGCCCACCATCACCCTTGCGATGTGCCGGTCCCACAGTTGCAGATTTTCCAGTTGGAACTGGCCGGGACGGTTGGCGAGACGGAGATGCAGCTCCAGCACCACGCCACTCGTCGCATGTCGCAGCGGCAAGGCATGGTTGTCGGCGCAGTATTGCTCCAGATCGGATGCGGCGGCGGGATCCAGCCTGTAGCCCAGGGCCTGCAAATGCCGTAGTGCCGGGTTCCGGTATGCCGCAGAGATCAACAGGTCGATATCGCAGGCTTCCCTGCGCTGCGTGGCTTCGAACAGCGCGGCATAACCCTGACCCTTGAGCAGGCAGTAGCGAAGGCCAGCCTGGTCAAGGCATGCCACGATCTCCCGCAATGCGGCCGTCTGTTGCAGCATTCGCAGTGTCATTTGGCGCTGGCGTTGGCGCAGAACGGCACGCAGCGTTTCTGGCATGCCCGGGGGCAACGTATCGGCCGCTGGCAGTGCAAGCGCCAGCCGATGCCACGCCAGCGTATGCGTGAACGACCGTGCGTCGACCAGGGCCAGCGCCGCATCGGTGGGTGCCTTCGCCTCCGCTTGCCAAAGATGCAGTGCGTAGCGGAACGCCGGCGACCATTGTGCTGATGTGCGCATCATGGGGCCGGGCGCCATTGGTGCGGGCGATCTGCTGCCAGCGGGGCGCATAGAACCCCGATGCGTTCCAGAGCCGTACCCGGCCCTGCCGTGGTGTGCGAGCTTGCGGTGACCTGCGGGTTGGCCTTCATCATCGGGCCTGCAGGTTGTCTATGGACGCTCGGTCAGAGGCGTAACCCAGCCGCTGCATGATGGTCCCGTGTTGTTCCGCCAAGCGCTCGGCCTGATCGGGTTGCAAGGTCCCACGCCATGCACCCGCCCGGCCTTGGCGGAAGAACCGCTGCTGCACCGCGCGGCGCTCGATGAAACCATGCTCCTCCTCCATGCTGCGCAGTGTCTGGAAATTGCACGCACTGACAGCACGCGCCACGCACCCGGAATCCGCTGGCAGACCCAGGAACTCCGCAAGCCGCGCGGCTTCGCGCAGCGGTTCAGTCAGCAAGGCCTCGTAGTGCAACAGCAATAGCGGACCTGGTGCATCATCCAGCCAAGACCGCACGTGCTCGGACCAGGAGGCAAGGTGTTGCGGAGCCTGTAATGTGAATGCAGAAAAGCCACGGCCTACAGTGAATTCGGCATCGGCCATCCGCACAATGGTGGTCTCCACATCCACGCCCATGTGGTCGGCCCAAGAAGGAGCAATGTCGCGCGGATCGCGAACGATGTAGACCGTTCCCAGGCTGGCATCTGCGGGGAACAGCGCCGCGTCATAGCGGTCGTGCACCTTCAGCATGCCGCAGTGCTGCTTTGCATACAGCTGGTACGCCTGCAACCGCATTGCGCGCAGTTCGTCCGGATTCAGATCCTCGCTTGCCACATCCACATAGGCTTCCAGCCAGGTGCGCACTGCGGCATTGGGCAAGGCTTTGCCCAGGCCGTGCAGTTTCACAGGCGCCCCCTGCGCTTGGAGACTGGTGATCAAACACCGCACCCACGTATTGCCTGATTTTGGATACGAGGCGATCCAGAAGATGCCGCGGCGGTTCATGGGGCGAAGTTCGCTTCGATCAAATCGGCAGTTGCATCAAGTGCATCGAAGCTTCGCGGACGGTGCAATTCCCAGACGGGGGTTATCCGGCCTACCGCAGCTGCCTGGGCGAATGTGGCCGCACGCAGGCCCAGGCGGTAAGCGACTTGCGGCCGCGACAGATAACCGTGCAGCATCGGCAAGGCTTCCGAAGGTGTACAACGCTTCAATAGAGGGGAAGGCGCATCGCGCAGTACCAGTACCGCATCCAGGTGTTTCGTCGAAACATCGAAGCCCGCATGCGGCCGCAGGTCGTACTTGCTCATGCCAGGTCGTATCTGCGGCAGCCCATTCACGGGAATTTCCAGTGCATCCATCGTTTCGCGCCACAGTTTCAGCCGCGGGAAAGCGGGCAGCACCTCAATGCCGCGGTCCTCGGACGTCTGCAAAACGGTCAGGTCGTCGCTCAGGAGGCAATGGCCTCGCCGGAGCAGCACCGCGGCGAGCGTGGACTTGCCAGCACCGCTGTGCCCCGCAATGGCCAGTGTGCGCGTCCCGACACGCACACATGCTGCATGCAGCGGAAAGAGGCCGCGCTGAAGGCACAAGTAGGCCAGTGCCGATCCGAGCAGAAACAAGCGCCATCCCTCGTCTTGTGTTTGCACACGATCCACCCGTATGGAACGGCCGTCCCGGATAAGGATGCGCACCAAGTTCTGAATGCTCAACAGAACGCTCCCATCCGGACTCACGCTCAACCAGGGCGATGGGCCTTCAAAGCCGTCAAGCCGCTCAGGCACCGGCCCTTCCTCGATGATGAGGTCTTCTCCCGCACCGGCTCCCGTCCATTCGGGCAGCTCGGGCAGGAAAATTTCGCTGCGAACGTGCCATCCGCACAGTTGGTACTCGTATAGGCTCACAGGCAAGGTCCCTGGTCGGATGTTGCAATCGCCCTGGTTAGGCCGCTGTTCAGTGGCTTATGGCGACTGCGCCGGCATCGTGAAGGGTGCCGAGCAACGTGGCCACATCCGCCTCAATGCTGGTTCTGGATGCTTCGTAGGTCTCGCTCAGCCCGTCGCACAAGGCACTGAACGTGCAAGGCGTTGCAATGCGCGACCACACATCCCGTCCGATCGGATCCAAGGCCAGATAGATGGAACGTCCGGCGATCATGATGACCAGTTCCTCGCCCATGTCAGCAGCGAGGCAATCCGGAGTTTGGGCAATCAAGGCATCCGAATCGACGTTCATCCGTGGCTTCTCTCGTTCAAAAAAAAAGGGCACATCGCTCAGGGACACAGGAGTTCAAATTCTATAGTGGCATTTCGGAGCGGTCACTGAATCCCGCTGCCCGATCCAAACGCATGAGGGGAGGATCGGCGCCGGAATACTGCCTCGTCGTCACCCTGTTTTGCGAGCCGCCGGTTGTCCGGGCCAAAAAGGGGGGTGTCCGCCCGTGCTGGTGTTGGCACGCGCAGGACCGGGTCGAACCAGCGTGCCGCGCGGGCGTCGCGCAACCGGAAGTTGGCGTGACGCAGTACCAGGAAGCCGCCAGGTCGCAAACAGCGGGCAAAATCTTCCAGTTGGGCATCGAAATCCTGGAAGCGAATGAGATGGTCGCAGCATTCGCCGCGGTGCCTGGCCAAGTCGCCCCGCCGCATCACAGCCAGGCAGAAGATCGCATCGTACGTGGCGGTAGCCTCCGCAGCGGTATCGCCTGCCACGCGAAATCGCATGCCGGGATCCGGCTGCCCCTGCTGCTGTTGAAGGCATCGGGCAATGTGGCCTGGATGGATGTCCAGGCCCGTGATGTCGGCGTGGGGAAAGTATTGGCGCAGGCTGAGGACTTCCTCGCCCGTGGAGCAGCCGAATGAAAGCAGTCTGGGAGACGCGCAGTCTGTCAGTGCTTCACGTACGAACGCGAACAGGCGAGGATATCGATTCATCGAAGTGGTGCCGTAGTCCTGGAACAGCGGTGCCGAAGAGGTCAGTCGCAGCCAGACGTAGCTGCGGCCCTCGCGATGACGCAGCGCGCGGTAGAGCAGGCGCCCTCCGACGCGCTCCAGCAGACTGCGCCAATCAAAGACGGGCCAGCTCATGGAAACGGTTTTTTGCCACACCACGCCCTGAGTGCATTGGGCAGGGGGCTGACAGGCCTGGTGTGGCGGTCGATCCGGCAAAGCCGGGCGGCAAGAAAGTGCATGGGCGATCCAACATTGGCGAACGGTGATTTCCACGGCTCGCGTGCGAGACTGGCCAGCAGACCGTCGTATCATCGGCCCGATGGTGCGGCGGGCGCCGCGTCTCGCGACTGAAACTGCAAGGATACCGAGATGAACGAACAAAATCCTCCCGTGTGCAACGATCAGCCGGCGCAAGTTGTGCGCAAGGTTTGGACGGCGCCAGTGGTCTCGTTTCTGGCGATCGAAGAAACAGCAAATGGTCCCACCATTGGCAACGATGGCGTTGGCTCGACCAACGGTTCATGAATGCGGCATTTGCCGCCGCCACGAGTTGAATGAGCGACTTCGCTGGAATCTGGCATCTGGACGGAAAGTCCGTACCCCGTGAGTGGGTCATCACGCTGGGGGAGGAATTAGAGGGGCGGGGCATCGGACCTCCCGTAATCTGGCACGGCGGCGACATGGCGATGGTGCACCGCCAGCACTTTTTCACAGACGAAGACCACTGTGAAACCATGCCGCGGGTTGGTGATTCGGGCGCCGTACTGGCGGCAGACGTTTGCCTGGGGGCACGTGCTGAACTGGCCACTGCGCTGGGCGTAACGGCACACCCCGCACGTCCCGACGGCGATCTGATGTTGGATGCTTTGCAGCGATGGGATATTCATGCGCTGTCGCGCCTTCATGGATCCTTTTCACTGGCGTTCTACAGTCCGACGCGGCGGCAGCTTTTGCTTGCGCGTGACCCTTTAGGACAGCGCTCTTTGTTCGTGCATCGCGGGCCGCGCATGATCGCGTTTTCCACGCGGTTGAGGGCTTTACTGGCGATTCCCGGGATTTCACTCGATCTGGACGAGCAGGCCTTGGCCGATCAGCTCGTCATGGACCCGTCGCGTGCCTCGCGCACGATCTACCGCGCCATTGACAGGGTGCCGATGGCGCATTTCATGGTGCTGACATGGGAGACGACCCATAGCGAACGATGGTGGCGGCCACCCGAGGCAGGCTCTTTGTGCCTGCGGAGTGATGCCGAGGTCGAGGCGGCCGCAGCCGAGGTTGTGGACCGTGCCGTGGCCGATGCGTTACGGGCACGGGGGCCCGTGGCGGCGTGCCTCACTGGAGGGCTCGACAGCGGCTCGATGGTGCTTTCCGCCTCACGGCAGCTGGCACCCGCACCCTTGCTGACCCTCACGCGGATTCCGAGGATGGAAACTGCCAGGGCCAATGCGAACCACTATTACGATGAATCGCCCCGTGCGCGCCTGCTGGCTGCAAGCCGCTCCAACATCGACTGGCATCCCGTGGGCGATGATGGCGACGATTGGGGCGAACACGATCCGGAGCGCTGGTGGAAGGAGAGCGGCCAGCCAACACGCTCGCCGCTGAACATGGCCTGGTTCTTTCCGCTTTACCGTCTGCTGCATGCACGTGGCGGGCGCGTTTTGATCGGTGGTGAGCTTGGCAATGCATTTTTCAGCTACGACGGCCTGTTGCGCCTGCCGCAACTGCTGCGCGACGGCGATTGGCGGACGTTGGCGCGGCAGACGCGTGCCCTGGCGAAGGCCGAGGGGTTGAGCGCGCGCAAAGCCTTTCAGCGCTATCTGCTGCGGCCATTTGCCCCGACGACGCTTCTGCGTTACTGGCATGGCCTGCCAGCGGCGGTATGGGAGCGTCACGGGGCCCTGCATCCCGCACTGGCGCAGGAGCTCGGCATGCACCAAAATCTGGACCGCGGTCGCTACAGGATTCGATTGGGTGGAAGCCATCGATCGTTGAGCGTGCTGCGTGAATGGCTCCTGGGCAATGCCGCTGCGATGGACGGATGGGGTGCGCTGCGTGCCATATCCGGCACCGACGTGCGCATGCCCCTGGGCGACCGGCGGGTGATCGATTTCTTCGGTGCTTTGCCACTGGACCAGTTTCTGCGCGATGGCATTCGCCGCTCCCTGCCTCGGCGCCTGCTGGCGGCACAAGGCGGTCCGGCCGAGGTGCATGCCAACCGCGCGGTGGGTGTGCAGCACGGTGACTGGTTCGCGCGCTTGAACGCGCAGCGAGGAGCGCTGCAGCAGCAACTCGATCGGTTGCACACGTCTCCTCTCGCGTGCCGTGTACTCGATCTGCAGCGGCTGCAAGGCCTGCTCGACGCCTGGCCCCACGATGCGCTCTCTGCTGAACCAAGGCGCGAGGAATATCTCAACGTGCTCTCGCACGGTTTGCAAATGGGCGGTTTCCTGGCTTGGCGAGAGCGCCGCTAGAGTGGAGGCCCATCGAACCGCCGCCCTGGCAAGCTGGGAGCATCAGGACGACTGGCATGGGTGACCTCCAGGCGCCGCAGTGCGAGCATGGCTTGCGTGAAGCCTTCAACGCATTGCACTGGCTGGGCCGAGGAAAATCCATCTTGCGCATGCTTCCCGATGCTGCGCGGTAGCGAGGGCTGCATCGCGTTGAGCGCATCTCTTTCGATGTATGGCACCCCGGCCGGCGAGCAAGGACTTGGCAGCGGCAGGAGGTTCATCTCACGCTCTCGACGGTACCGCTTCCAGGTGAGGCCTTGGCCAGAAGAAAGTCAATACAGGTGCGCACCGCCCGCGTCTGGTGGCGGTTGGGCAGATACAGCAGGTACATGTGGGTGCCGAAGATGCTCAGGCGGTACTCGTCCAGCGTGGTCAGCACCTCGCCGCTTTCCAGCTTGTCCTGCACCACGTAGTCCGGCACCAGACCGACTCCGAGGCCGGCCAGGATGCCCTGGCGCAGGAAAGGGAAATGCTCGGAGATCAGCGTGGGCTCCAGCATCACCTCATTCCGTTCGCTGCCTTGGTAGGCCGCCAGGCGCAGTTGCCGCCCGGTCACGCCGGCGGTGATCACAGGGCTGGTGCGCAGGGCGTGCAGGGTGCGCGGCAGCCCGTGGCGATGAGCATAGTCGAGGGAGGCGCAGGCGAGGTAGCGCACGGTGCCCAGGCTGCGGGCCACCAATGACAGTGGCGGCTCCTGCACCACGCGGATGGCGATATCGACTTCGTCGCGCAGATTGTCGGCGCGGTTCTCGAACAGCACGTCCAGCACGATGCCCGGGTAAGCGCGCTTGAACTCGATCAGCCAGTCGCTCACCACGATCTGTCCATAGCCGCTGGGCACGCTGATGCCCACGCGGCCCTGCAAGCCCTGGCCCAGGGTCGTGATGGCTTCACGCGCGGCCAGCATCTCGTTGTGGATGGTGCGTCCGTGCTGGTAAAGGCGCAGGCCGATCTCCGTGGGCTCCACGCGGCGCGTGGTGCGCTGCACCAGCTGCACGCCCACATCCTTCTCCAGCTTGGCGAGGTGGTAGCTCACGTTGGCGCGCGTCATCTTCAGCTTGCGGGCGGCCTGGCTCAGGTTGCCGCTGTCGATGATTTCCACTAGCAGGGTCAGCGATTGGGAGTCCATGTCTCAAGCGTATTGGTTTAAACCATTTGACAGTCTGTCAATGATTCATGGGATTGTTAGAAATCATTGTCGCCGTAAGAATGGATGCTGGACGTTCCAGATCCACAACAAAGGAGACAAACGCATGACCCGTGAGGCAGCGGCTTCCATCGTTCAAACCCGCCGACAAGGCGATGTGCTGGTGGTCGGCATCCACAATCCGCCTGTCAATGCCTTGGGCGCTGCCGTGCGCCAGGGCCTGTTGGCTGCGGTGGCGCAGGCCGAAGCCAGCGCAGCGGTGAAGGCCGTGCTGATCGTGGGCGAGGGCAAGGCGTTCATCGCTGGTGCCGATATCCGTGAATTCGGCCAGCCTGCCGTGCTGCCGTCGCTGCCTGAAGTCTGTGCACGGATCGAGGCGTGCACCAAGCCGGTCGTCGCTGCCATCCATGGTGCTGCGCTGGGCGGAGGGCTGGAGGTGGCGCTGGCGGCCCATTACCGCCTGGGCTTGCACAACGCTGCCGGTGGTGCGCAATTGGGCCTGCCCGAAGTGAACCTGGGCCTTCTGCCAGGCGCTGGAGGCACGCAGCGTGCGCCGCGCCTGATGGGTGCCAAGGCCGCAGCCGAACTGATGCTGAGCGGCAAGCCCATGTCGGCACGGGCTGCGCTGGCCGCAGGCCTGTTGGACCAGTGCGTGGAGGGCTCCGATGCCACGGCTGCAGGCTTGGCCTTTGCCAACGCCTTGCTGGCCCAGAACGCTCCGGTGCGCCGCACGCGCGACCTGCCCATTCCGGACGCGGCTGCGGCGCTGGCCGATCTGGACGCGTTGGCAATCGACACGGCCAAAAAGAGCCGAGGCTTGTTTTCACCCTCGAAGATCGTCGAATGCGTGCGCGTCGCAGTCGACTTGCCGTTCGACGAGGGACTGGCCGAGGAGCGCGCGCTGTTCGTGGAGTGCCTGAACAGCCCGCAGCGCGCTGGCCTCATTCATGCGTTTTTTTGCCGAGCGCGAGACTGCCAAGATTCCCGAGGCCCGGGCCGCAGCGCCGCGCACTGTCGATCGGATCGCCGTCATCGGGGGCGGCACCATGGGCGCGGGCATTGCGGTGTCTGCACTCGATGCCGGATTCTCGGTGGTGATGTTGGAGCGTGATGCCGAGGCCATCGCGCGGGGCCAGGCCAATGTAGAAAAAGTCTATGACGGCCTGATCGCCAAGGGCCGCATGAGTGATGAGGCCAAGGCTTCCATCCTGGCACGCTACGTGCCGACCACCCGCTATGAAGACATCCAGGCGGTGGACCTGGTGATCGAGGCCGTGTTCGAGGACATCGAGGTCAAGAAGGCCGTGTTCAAAGAGCTGGACCGTTTCTGCAAGCCCGGTGCGGTGCTGGCCACCAATACCTCGTACCTCGACATCGATGCCATTGCGGCGGCCACCTCGCGCCCGCAGGATGTGATCGGTCTGCACTTCTTCAGCCCGGCCAACATCATGAAGCTGCTGGAAATCGTGGTGCCGGCCCGGGTCGCCCCCGACGTGGTGACGACGGCCTTCGAATTGGCCAAGCGCATGAAGAAGACTCCGGTGCGCGCTGGCGTGTGCGATGGCTTCATCGGCAACCGCATCTTGGCGGTGTACAAGCAGGCCGCCGACTTCCTGATGGAAGACGGCGCTTCGCCCTATGAGATCGACGCTGCGTTGCGCGGCTTCGGCTACCCCATGGGCCCTTTCCAGGTGACCGACCTGGCGGGTGGCGACATCGGCTGGGCGACGCGCAAGCGCCGCGCTGCTACGCGCGACCCGAAGGCCCGCTATGTGGAGATCGCCGACCGCATTTGCGAGCGCGGCTGGTTCGGTCAGAAGACAGGCCGGGGCTTTTATGTGTACCCACAGCTCCCGCGCGGCCAGCCCGACTCCGAGGTGCTGGCCATCGTCGATGCCGAGCGCGCCAGGAAAGGCATCACGCCGCGCAGCTTCACCCCGGAAGAGATCGTTCGCCGCTACATGGCCGCGATGGTCAACGAAGGCGCCAAGGTCGTGGACGAGGGCATCGCGCTGCGCCCGCTGGATGTGGACGTGACCTTCCTGTCGGGCTACGGGTTCCCGCGTTTTCGCGGCGGACCGATGAAGTACGCCGACATGGTGGGGTTGGACGCCATCCTGGCAGACATCCGCGAGTTCGCGAAGGAGGACCCGCTGTTCTGGCAGCCTGCGCCATTGCTGGAAAAGCTGGTGGCCGAAGGCCGGAACTTCGACAGCCTGAACCAAGCTGCGGCAAAGGCCTGAGACGGGCGCTGTCGGTCGAAATCAAAACTGAGAGCGTTTGCTGTTGGACTGTCGGCAGATTCAGATGCCTTTGGCGCTGAATCGTCCGTGGCGCCAGCGCAAGCCGCTACTGAAAACGCAGTAAACCACCCACCGAGACAAGAGACAAACATGCGCGAAGCCGTCATCGTTTCCACCGCCCGCACGCCCCTGGCCAAGTCCCACCGCGGCGAGTTCAACGCCACCCCTGCGCCCCAGTTGGCGGCGTATTCGGTCAAGGCCGCCGTGGAGCGCGCGGGTATCGACCCGGGGATGATTGAGGACCTCATCCTGGGTTGCGGCAATCCCGAGGGCATGCAGGGCAAGAATCTGGGCCGCCAAACGGTGTTGCGGGCCAAGCTGCCGCTGTCCATCGCTGGCACCACGGTCACGCGTTTCTGCGCTTCAGGTCTGCAGGCGCTTGCCATCGCTGCCGGCCGTATCGTGGCTGAAGGCGTGGATGCCATGATCGCGGGTGGGGTGGAAAGCATCTCGGGCGCGCGCCCCCTGGGCACCCCGGCCGACCTGGACCCCTGGCTCGTGGAGCGCAAGCCCGAGCTGTTCATGGCCATGATCGACACGGCCGACGTGGTGGCCCAGCGCTATGGCATCACGCGCGAAGACCAGGACGCCTTCTCGCTGCAGAGCCAGCAACGCACCGCCGCCGCGCAAGACAAGGGCGTGTTCGCCGAGGAAATCATCGCCTGCGCCGCACGCATGGCCGAGAAGAACAAAGACTCCGGGGAGGTCACCTACTGCGACGTGATCGCCACCCGGGACAATTGCAACCGCCCCGGCACCACGCTGGAGGGGCTGGCCAAACTTGAACCCGTCAGAGGCGAGGGCCACTTCGTGACAGCCGGCAATGCCTCGCAGCTGTCCGATGGATCCAGCGCTTGCGTGCTGATGGAAGCCAGGCAGGCCGAACGCCTGGGTCTGCAGACCCTGGGCGCCTTTCGCGGCATGGCCGTGGCGGGCTGCGAACCGGACGAGATGGGCATCGGCCCGGTGTTCGCAGTGCCGAAGCTCCTGAAGCGCCATGGGCTCACGGTGGATGACATCGGGCTGTGGGAACTGAACGAAGCCTTCGCCTCGCAGGCCCTGTACTGCCAGCGGCAACTGGGCATTCCCATGGAACGCCTGAATGTCAATGGGGGAGCCATCTCCATCGGCCATCCTTTCGGTATGACGGGCGCGCGCCTGGCCGGCCATATCCTGCTCGAAGGCCGGCGCCGCAAGGCGAAGTACGGCGTGGTGACCATGTGCATCGCTGGCGGCATGGGAGCGGCCGGCCTGTTCGAGATGTATTGATGCCCCTGAATCGCTGTGCGCCGTCTCCCCGGCAGGGGCGAAAGGCGCTTGGTTCCAGGGACGACTGAGGAAATAGCAAATGGATCTCCAATTCACACCGCAGGAAGAAGCCTTCCGCACCGAAGTGCAAGCCTTCCTGAAGGCCGAGTTGCCGGTGCGCATCGCTACCAAGGTCAAGGCCGGACAGCGACTGACCAAGGCCGACCAGGAGGAGTGGCACGCCATCCTGAACGCGCGCGGCTGGCTGGCCAACCACTGGCCGCAGGAGCACGGCGGCCCGGGCTGGAGCGCGGTCGAGAAGTTCATCTTCGATACCGAATGCGCACTGGCCGGTGGCCCGCGCATCGTGCCGTTCGGCGTGAGCATGCTGGGCCCGGTACTCATCAAGTACGGCAATGAAGCGCAGAAGCGTTACTGGCTGCCGCGCATCCTGAGCGGCGCCGACTGGTGGTGCCAGGGCTATTCCGAGCCCGGCGCGGGCTCGGACCTGGCCTCGGTCAAGACCATGGCGGTGCGGCAGGGCGACCATTACGTCGTCAACGGCCAGAAGACCTGGACCACCCAGGGCCAGCACGCCAACATGATCTTCTGCCTGGTGCGCACCCAACGCGAAGCCAAGGCCCAGGCCGGCATCAGCTTCCTGCTGGTGGACATGAACAGTCCCGGCGTGGAGTTGCGCCCTATCCGCACACTGGACGGCGATCACGAGGTCAACGAAGTCTTCTTCACCGACGTGAAGGTGCCCGTGGATAACCTGGTAGGCGAGGAGAACAAGGGTTGGACCTATGCCAAGTACCTGTTGACCTATGAGCGCACGGGCA
The DNA here is from genome assembly GCF_057541515.1 of Acidovorax sp. KNOB132. Taxonomy (NCBI): domain Bacteria; kingdom Pseudomonadati; phylum Pseudomonadota; class Betaproteobacteria; order Burkholderiales; family Comamonadaceae; genus Acidovorax; species Acidovorax sp. KNOB132. Next base: position 14,404 of record NZ_BAAJYT010000003.1, on the reverse strand, counting down.
TCGCGGGCGTGGGTTTTTGCATCTCGGTCCTGGCCAAGCTCAAGATCATCGCTGCCAAGGTGCAAAAGAACGGTAGGCCCATCGACCAGGACCCGCTGTTCGCCGCGCGCATGGCCCGCGTCGAGATCGACCTGGAGAACATGAAGACCACCAACCTGCGTGTGATTGCCGCCGTGGCCGGCGGCGGGGTGCCGGGCGCGGAAAGCTCCATGCTCAAGATCCGCGGCACCGAGATCCGCCAGGAGATCCTCTCGCTGATCCGCCGCGCCATGGGCCCTTATGCCGCCCCTTTCATCGAGGAAGCGCAGTACGAGGGCTACACGCAAGCGCCGGTGGGCCCGCAGGAGGCTGCAACGGCCGCCGCCAACTACTTCAACTACCGCAAGCTGTCGATCTTCGGCGGCTCCAATGAAATCCAGAAGAACATCATCTCCAAGATGATTCTCGGCCTGTAGCCATGCAAGACCCCTTGAGTCGTTTAGCGCCTGCCCCTTGCGAGGAGACGACCTGCGCGGTGGCCGCTTTCGGGCCCCATGGATTGAGAAAGAGTTTCCTATGAACTTCGTACACACCGAAGACCGCCGCATGCTGGCGGACAGCCTGAACCGCTTCATCGCCGAGCAGTACGGCATGGAGCGCCGCAACCAGCTCGCCTATGGCGACGAGGGCCACAGCCCCGCCCTTTATGCCCAGTTCGCAGAGCTGGGCGCCATCGGTGCTTTGTTTCCCGAAGCCGCAGGAGGATTTGGCGGCGGAGGTTTCGACATCAGCGTGGTGTTCGAAGCCCTGGGCAGAGGCTTGGTGGCTGAGCCCCTGCTGGGGGCCCTGGTCGTGGGCCAGGCGCTGATCGCGGCGGGCACCGAGGCGCAGAAAGCCAGGGTGCAAGACATTGCCGCCGGTGGCGTGGTCGCTGCTTTGGCCCACGACGAACCCGGCAGCCACTACGAGCTTTCCAATGTCTCGGCGACAGCTGCCAAGACCGCCCAGGGCTGGGTGCTGAACGGTGCCAAGTCGGTGGTGGCATTTGGTGGAAAGGCCGATCTGCTGCTGGTTTCCACACGCACGGCGGGCAGCCCGTTCGACACCGCCGGCATCAGTCTGTTCCTGGTAGATGGCAGTGCGGCTGGCATCGCCAAACGCGGCTACAGCCGGATTGACGGCGGCCGTGCGGCTGAACTGACGTTCACCGATGTGCAGCTTGGCTCCGAAGCGCTAGTGGGCCAGGAAGGGGAGGGCTACGCGCTGCTAGAGCTCGTGCAGGGCTATGCGCTGCTGGCACTGGCGGCCGAAGCCCTGGGTGCCATGGATGTGGCCAAGCAGAGCACTCTGGAGTACCTGCAGACGCGCAAGCAGTTCGGCGTGGCCATCGGCACCTTCCAGGCCCTGCAGCACCGCATGGCCGACCTGTTGCTGGAGGTAGAGCAGATGCGTTCGGCCGTCATCAACGCGGCCGACGCCATCGACAACGCGCGGGGCGGGGCGCGCGAACGCACTTTGTCGGCTGCCAAGTACACCGCAGGCTATGTGGGCGCGCTGGTCGCGGAGGAAAGCATCCAACTGCACGGCGGTATCGGCATGACCTGGGAGTTGCCCCTGTCGCACTACGCCAAGCGCCTGGTGCTGATCGACCATCAGTTCGGCGACGAAGACCACCACCTGGCCCGATTCATCGCTCTGGGCGCGGCATCCGCTGATTCCTCGAAAGGACGGCCATGACAGAGACCACCCCGCCTTTGCTGCAGCGGCGCGATGGCGCCGTGCTGGTGCTGAGCAACAACAACACGGCTGCGCGCAATGCGCTGTCCCCCGCGTTCTACGCCGCACTGACGCAGGCCTTGGTCGAGGCGCAGGCCGATCCTTCGGTGGGCGCTGTCGTGCTCACAGGAGAGGGCGGCCATTTCTGTGCGGGTGGCGACCTGAGGCAGTTGGCCAAACGGCGTGAGTTGAGCGTCGAACAGCGACGCGAGAAGCTCGAAGGCCTGCACGACCTCATCCGCGCCGTGCGCGACTGCGAGAAGCCCGTGATCGCTGCAGTGGAGGGCGCCGCCGCGGGTGCTGGCCTGTCCCTCGCCCTGGCGTGCGACATGCTGGTGGCGGCGCGCGATGCCGTGTTCTCCGTGGCCTATGTGAAGGTCGGCCTCACTCCCGACGGCGGTGCGACGGCGTTCCTGGCCGAGTTCGTTTCCCGTCAGGTGCTGACCGAGTTGTGCCTGACGGGCGAGCGTCTGTCGGGCGAACGCCTGCATGCCCTGGGTGCGGTCAACCGCCTGGTCGAACCGGGCAAGGCTCTGGCAGGTGCTGTGGCACTGGCCACCAGCGTGGCGGACGGTCCGCAACGGGCGATGGCACGCATCAAGGCCTTGTGCCGTACTGCGCCCCATGCGTCGCTGGAGGAACAGCTGGAAAGTGAAGCCCGCTTCATGGTGATGTCGCAAGCCACCGAAGAGTCGCGCGAAGGCATCGGCGCGTTCCTGGAAAAGCGCACGCCGGACTTTGCACCGCTGCGCGGTGCGGACTGACGCGCGCATGCCCACTACGACCAACACAGGAGACAACACCATGACCGCCCCAGACCCGTCACAGGACATCGATTTTCCGCTGGAAGGCGTGCGCGTGCTCGATCTGTCGCGCGTGTTCGCCGGGCCGCTGTGCGGCCAGGTGCTGGCCGATTTCGGCGCCGAGGTCATCAAGGTCGAGCACCCGGGCCGCGGCGATGACACGCGCGACTGGGGCTTGCGCATCGGCAAGACCGAGACCACTTACTACAACAGCATGAACCGCAACAAACGGTCCATTACGATGGATCTGCAAAGCCCCGAGGGCCTGCAGATCATCCGTGACCTACTGCCGCAGTTCGATGTCGTCATCCACAATTTCAAGACCGGTGGGGCCGAGAAGCTGGGCCTGGGCTACGAGCAGTTGAAGGCGCTGCGGCCTGGCCTGATCTATTGCGCAGTGGCTGGCTACGACAGCAGCGGCCCGGAGGCCAAACGCCCTGGCTACGACTTGGTGATCCAGGGCGAGACGGGCCTGATGGCGCTCAACGGCGAGGCCACGCAGCCACCGCTGAAATTCGGCGTGGCCGTGGTGGACCTGATGACCGGCATGTACGCCGCGCAGGCCGTGTTGGCGGCGCTGTTTCGCCGGGAGCGCACTGGGCACGGCCGGCTCATCGAAATGGCTTTGTACGACTGCGGCATCATGGTCACAGGCTACTACGGCCTCGACGCCATGCAGCTGGGCCGCGATCCGGAGCGCTACGGCAATGCGCACCCATCCATCGTTCCCTACGGCATGTACGACGCGGCCGATGGTCCGTTGATCATCGCCGTAGGCAACAACGCGCAGTTCGACAAGTTCTGCCGCCAGGTCATCGAGCGGCCCGACATCGTGGAAGACCCGCGCTTTTCCACCAACGTGAACCGGGCCAGGAACCGCGTTGAACTGGGCCCCTTGTTGAAGGCACTGATCCATGCCTTCCCGCGCGATCTGCTGCTGGAGCGCCTCACGGCCGCCGGCATTCCCTGCGGCCGTGTGGCGGGGTTGCATGAGGCGCTGACCAGCGAGAGAACTCGCCGCAGCGGCCTGCTGCGCGACATGCCGCACCCCGTGGTCGGAACCACGCCCGTCTTTGCACCTCCTTACCGCATGGACGGCCGGCGCCTGCCCATCCGCAGCGCGCCGCCCACGCTGGGCGAGGGCACACGCGAGGTGCTGCACCGCCTGCTGTCGATGAGCGACGCCGAACTGCAGCAACTGCAGCAGCGCGGCGTGCTGACCTTGCCGGACGATTCGCCACCGGCCTGAAGGCCTTCCATTTCACCGCCCGGTCCCTTGCGAAAACACCGCATCAGATGGTGCATGGGGCCGTTTTCATCCCTTGACGACGATCGCACTGATCCAGGAGACAACGCTATGGGAATCCAATACAACCGCCGCAACCTGCTTCAGGGGCTGGCGGCGCTGGGGGGCACCAGCCTGCTTGGCCAGGCCGCAGCGCAAACCGCCAAAGCAGCCTGGCCGACCAAGCCCATCCGGCTGATCGTGCCGTTCAACGCCGGGGGGGCGACGGACATCATCGCCCGCACGGTGGGCGAAGCGCTAGCAAAACGCGTGGGCCAGCCCGTGGTGGTGGACAACCGGGGTGGTGCCGCCGGCATCCTGGGTACCGACGCAGTCGCCAAGGCCGCATCCGACGGGCACACCCTGCTGGTATCGCTCAGCACATCGATGCTGATCAACCAGTTTCTGTACACCAAGCTGCCCTACGACCCGCAGAAGGACATCACGCCCATCACCCAGATCGCGGCAGCGCCCGTCACGCTGGTGGTGCACCCGTCGGTGCCCGCGAGCAATATGAAAGAGTTGCTGGCCTACGTGAAGGCCCACAAGGGCAAGCTCTCGTACGGTTCCTGGGGCGTGGGTTCCTACGCGCACCTGGCCGGGGCCTACATGAGCAAGACGATGGACGCCGACATGACCCACGTGGCTTACAAGGGCGAGGCACCCATGATCCAGGAGCTGATCGGCGGCCAGCTGCAGCTGTGCTTCTCCAGTGCGCTGAACACCAAGCCCTTCATCGATGCGGGCCGCCTGAAGGCCATCGGCGTGACGGGCAAGCAGCGCATGGACATTCTGCCCACGCTGCCCTCCATCTACGAGCAAGGGGTGCCGGACGATGCGTATGCCATCTTCGGCTGGGTGGCCATGGGTGCTCCTGCCGGACTGCCCAAGGAGATCGTGGACCAGCTCTACGGCCACCTGCGCGAGATCGCCAAGGACCCGAAGGTGCTGGAGCGCACCGTTGGGGCCGGCTTCATGCCCCTGATGAACAGCCCGGAAGCCTTTCGCGAGAACTACCAGCGCGATATGCCTGTCTGGAAGGCTTTGGTCGACGAAGCTGGCGCCAAGCTCGACTGAAACCTGGCGGCCGCAGCTCAGCAACGAGTCAGTGGCGGCCCCTGCAATGACTGACCGATGGATTGACGGGAAACACCATGCCTTTGCCTCACAAAACGTTTCTTGCCTGCACGCGCCGGAACACCCTTCTGGCGCTGGCCGCCGCCCCCTGGCTTTTCGGGAGCGCCAGCGCGCAGCAAGCGGCGGCCGTCTGGCCGACCAAGATGATCAAGCTGGTGGTGCCTTTTCCGGCAGGGGGGCCCACGGACACGGCTTCGCGCATCGTCGGGCAGAAGCTGGCCGACCGGTTGAAGCAGTCCGTAGTGGTGGACAACCGTCCGGGTGCCTCGGGCTCCATCGCCGCCTCCCAGGTGGCCAAGGCCGACCCGGATGGCTACACCTTCATGATGCTGGCCACTCCGACCTTGCTGGCCCCGCATCTCTACAAGAAGCTGAGTTACGACACGGTGAAGGATTTCACCCCCGTCGCCACGGTCTATGACCTGCCCATCGTGGTGGTGGTCAACCCGGCGCAGTTGCCGGACGTGACCGACCTGCGCACGCTCATTGCCCACGCCAAGGCGCAGAAGACGCCGCTCAACTACACCAGTTCCGGGACCGGCAGCTTTGGCCATCTCAGCATGGAGTTGCTCAAGCAGATGGGCCATTTCGACATGCAGCATGTGCCCTACAAGGGCGGCGTTCCTGCCATCACCGACACCATCGGCGGCCAGGTGCCCATCATGTATGCCGACCTGGTCGCTGCACTTCCGCATATCCAGGCCGGCAAGCTGCGGGCCATCGCCGTGGGCTCACCCCAGCGCGTCAGCATGCTGCCGGATGTGGCAACCATCGCCGAGCAAGGCTTCAAGGGTTACGACGCCGTGTCCTGGGGCGGACTGCTTGCACCACCCGGTACGCCGAAACTGGTGGTGGACCGGGTGGCGAACGAGGTCAAGCAGATCCTGGCTGAAAAAGAAACGCAAGAGAAGCTGCTGCACGCTGGCGCCATCGCGCGTTTCGAAGACCCCGCGCAGATGGGTAAGCATGTTCAGCAAGACTATGCCAAATGGGGCCAACTGATCCGAGACAAAGGCATTGCGTCGGAGTGATCCGTGCAGCAATCCATCGTCCGCCTCATGGGTGAAGTCCAAGCACCCGTCAGCGAGCGCGTGGCTGGAGTGGTCCGCCGAGCACTCCTTCAACCCATCCTTTAAACACAGGAAAGAACACTGCCATGAAAATTCTGGTCCCTGTCAAGCGCGTGGTGGACTACAACGTGAAGGTCCGGGTGAAGTCGGACAACACGGGTGTGGACATCGCGAACGTGAAGATGAGCATGAACCCCTTTGACGAGATCGCCGTCGAGGAGGCCGTGCGCCTGAAGGAAAAGGGCGTGGTGACCGAAGTCATCGCCGTCTCCTGTGGCGTCGCGCAGTGCCAGGAAACGCTGCGCACCGCGATGGCCATCGGTGCCGACCGTGCCATCCTGGTGGAGACCACCGAAGAGCTGCAGCCCCTGGCCGTGGCCAAGATCCTGAAGGCGCTGGTGGACAAGGAGCAGCCCCAGCTCATCATCCTGGGCAAGCAGGCCATCGACGACGATGCCAACCAGACCGGGCAGATGCTCGCCGCGCTCGCCGACCTGCCCCAGGCCACCTTCGCCTCCAAGGTGGAAGTGAGCGGCGACAAGGTCAACGTCACGCGTGAAGTCGATGGCGGGCTGGAGACCATCTCCCTCACGCTGCCGGCCGTGGTCACCACCGACCTGCGCCTGAACGAGCCGCGCTACGTCACCTTGCCCAACATCATGAAGGCCAAGAAAAAGCAGCTCGACACCGTCAAGCCCGAAGACCTCGGTGTGGACGTGAAGCCCCGCCTGAAGACCCTGAAGGTCTCCGAACCCCCGAAGCGCGGCGCCGGCATCAAGGTGCCCGACGTGGCCGCCCTGGTGGACAAGCTCAAGAACGAAGCAAAGGTGATCTGAACATGACAGCCCTCGTAATTGCCGAACACGACAACGCCAGCATCAAGCCCTCCACCCTGAACACCGTGACGGCCGCCGTGGCCTGCGGTGGCGACGTGCACGTGCTGGTGGCGGGCAGCGGCGCCGATGCCGCCGCCCAGGCCGCCGCGCAGATCGCCGGCGTCAGCAAGGTCATCCTGGCCGATGGCGCGAGCCTCAAGGACGGCCTGGCCGAGAACGTCGCCGCCCAGGTGCTGGCCATCGCTGGCCAATACAGCCACATCCTGTTCCCCGCCACCGCGGGCGGCAAGAACGTGGCCCCCCGCGTGGCCGCCAAGCTCGACGTCGCGCAGATCAGCGACATCACGAAGGTCGACAGCCCCGACACCTTCGAGCGCCCCATCTACGCCGGCAACGCCATCGCCACCGTGCAAAGCAGCGATGCGACCAAGGTCATCACCGTGCGCACCACCGGCTTCGATGCCGCGGCCGCCACGGGGGGCTCGGCCGCGGTCGAGAAGCAGGAGGCCGCCGCCGACTCGGGCAAGAGCAGCTTCGTGGGCCGCGAGGTCACCAAGAGCGACCGCCCCGAGCTCACCGCCGCCAAGATCATCGTCTCGGGCGGGCGTGCGCTGGGCAGCAGCGAGAAGTTCAACGAAGTGATGACGCCCCTGGCCGACAAGCTGGGTGCGGCGATCGGCGCGAGCCGCGCGGCGGTGGATGCGGGCTACGCGCCCAACGACCTGCAGGTGGGGCAGACGGGCAAGATCGTGGCGCCGCAGCTGTACATCGCGGCGGGCATCTCGGGCGCGATCCAGCATCTGGCGGGCATGAAGGACTCCAAGGTGATCGTGGCGATCAACAAGGACCCGGAGGCGCCGATCTTCAGCGTGGCCGACTACGGCCTGGAGGCCGACCTGTTCACGGCCGTGCCGGAACTGGTCAAGGCGCTCTGATCGCGCGGCCCCGTTCCCCGGAAGGCATCGCTTGCGATGCCTTTTTTTCCGACATTTTTCGCCCCCGGAGACTTCTTCCATGAGTTATACCGCCCCCGTCAAGGACATGCTGTTCGCGATCGAGCACCTGGCGAACATCGAGCAAGTGGCCCGGCTGCCCGGCTTCGAGGACGCCGGCCTCGATACCGCCCAGGCGGTGCTGCAGGAATGCGCCCGCTTCAACGAGGGCGTGGTGGCGCCATTGAATGGGGTGGGGGACCGCAACCCGTCGTCCTGGAAGGACGGGGTGGTCACGACCACGCCGGGGTTCAAGGAGGCCTTTCGCCAGTACGCCGAGGGCGGCTGGCAGGGCCTGCAGCACCCGGCCGACTTCGGCGGCCAGGGCCTGCCCAAGACCATCGGCGCGGCCTGCATCGAGATGTGCAACAGCGCCAACCTGAGCTTCGCGCTGTGCCCGCTGCTGACCGACGGCGCCATCGAGGCGCTGCTCACGGCCGGCAGCGATGACCTCAAGGCCACCTACCTCGAAAAGCTGGTGACCGGCGAGTGGACCGGCACGATGAACCTCACCGAGCCGCAGGCCGGCTCGGACCTGGCGCTGGTGCGCACGCGCGCCGAGCCGCAGGGCGACGGCACCTACCAGGTGTTCGGCACCAAGATCTTCATCACCTACGGCGAGCACGACATGGCCGCCAACATCGTGCACCTCGTGCTGGCGCGCGTGCAGGGCGCGCCCGAGGGCGTGAAGGGCATCAGCCTGTTCGTGGTGCCCAAGTTCCTGGTCAACGCCGATGGCAGCCTGGGCAAGCGCAACGATGCGCACTGCGTTTCCATCGAGCACAAGCTGGGCATCAAGGCATCGCCCACCGCGGTGCTGCAGTTCGGCGACCACGGCGGCGCCGTGGGCTACCTGGTGGGCGAGGAAAACCGCGGCCTCGAATACATGTTCATCATGATGAACGCGGCCCGCTACGCCGTGGGCGTGCAGGGCATCGCGGTGGCCGAGCGCGCCTACCAGCAGGCCGTGGCCTACGCGAAGGACCGCGTGCAGAGCCGGCCCGTGGACGGCAGCGTGAAGGCCAGCGCCACCATCATCCACCACCCCGATGTGCGCCGCATGCTCATGACCATGCGCGCCTACACCGAAGGCTGCCGCGCCATGGCCACCGTGGCCGCGGCCGCCTACGACGCCTCGCACCACCACCCCGATGCCGAGACGCGCCGGCAGAACACGGCGTTCTACGAATTCATGGTGCCGCTGGTCAAGGGCTACAGCACCGAGATGAGCCTGGAGGTCACCAGCCTGGGCGTGCAGGTGCACGGCGGCATGGGCTTCATCGAGGAGACCGGCGCCGCGCAGCACTACCGCGACGCGAAGATCCTCACCATCTACGAAGGCACCACCGCCATCCAGGCGAACGACCTCGTGGGCCGCAAGACGGCGCGCGACGGCGGCCAGACGGCCAAGGCCATCGCCGCGCAGATCGCGGCGACCGAGGGCGAGCTCGACGCCAGCGGCACGCCCGCTGCCCGCGCCGTGGCCCGGCGCCTGTCCCAGGCCCGCGCGGCGTTCCTGGAGGTGGTGGATTTCATCGCCGCCAGCGCCAAGGCCCAGCCCAACGCCGCCTATGCGGGCAGCGTGCCGTACCTGATGCTGGCCGGCAACCTGGTGGCGGGCTGGCAGATGGGCCGCGCGCTGCTGGCCGCGCAGCGGCTGTTGCCGGAGGGACAGGACGAAGCCTTCCTGCGCGCCAAGATCGCCACCGCGCAGTTCTACGCGGACCACATCCTGGTCAAGGCCGGCGGCCTGCGCGATGCCATCGTGGAAGGTGCCGACAGCGTGACCGCGCTGGCGCCCGAGGCGTTCTGACACTGCTTTGGCTGCCTTGATTGCTATTGAATCGATAGCTGAATGCCCTAGAGCAATATGCGCTGGGGCCTTTTTTCGTCATTAATACCAACCCCGGAGACCGTCCATGTCCCAGTTGCCACCGGCGCTTCAGAAACTCTCGCTGCCCGTCATCGGTTCGCCGCTGTTCATCATCAGCAACCCCCAGCTGGTGATCGCGCAGTGCAAGGCGGGCATCGTGGGCTCGATGCCCGCGCTCAACGCCCGCCCGGCCGAGCAGCTGGACGACTGGCTGGCCGAGATCACCGAGGCGCTGGCGGCGCATGACAAGGCGCACCCCGACCGGCCTTCGGCCCCGTTCGCCATCAACCAGATCGTGCACAAGAGCAACGACCGACTGGAGCACGACATGCAGGTCTGCGCCAAGTACAAGGTGCCGATCGTCATCACCAGCCTGGGGGCGCGCGAGGACGTGAACCAGGCCGTGCACGGCTGGGGCGGCATCGTGCTGCACGACATCATCAACAACAAGTTCGCGCACAAGGCGATCGAGAAGGGCGCCGACGGCCTCATTGCCGTGGCCGCGGGCGCGGGCGGGCATGCGGGGGTCAAGAGCCCCTTCGCGCTGATCCAGGAGATCCGCCAGTGGTTCGACGGCCCCGTGGCGCTGTCCGGCGCGATCGCCTCGGGCGGCGCCGTGCTGGCCGCGCAGGCCATGGGGGCCGACTTCGCCTACATCGGCTCGGCCTTCATCGCCACGCACGAAGCGCGGGCGCAGGAGGCCTACAAGCAGGCCATCGTGGACGGCAACTCCGACGACATCGTCTACAGCAACCTGTTCACGGGCGTGCACGGCAACTACCTGGCGCCCTCGGTGCGCGCGGCCGGGCTCGACCCCGACCACCTGCCCGAGTCCGACCCAAGCAAGATGAATTTTGGCGGCGACGCCAAGAAGGCCTGGAAGGACATCTGGGGCTGCGGCCAGGGCATCGGCGCGATCACCGAGGTGACCGGCGCGGCCGACCTCGTGGCCCGCCTGCGCCGCGAGTACCAGGCCGCGCGGGGCCGCCTGGCCGTCCTCTGAGCCGCGCCGCCGGGCCGGCTGCCCCGGCCCGGGACGCTATACTTTTCGACCCCCGCGCTCCCGGCGCTGCCGCATGGCAGTGCCGGGAGCGCTTTTTTGCGGGCCCGCGGGCACTTTGCCGCGCGGCCCGTTCCATGGTTCGTCCCTCGCCGGTTTCCGCATGTCCTCCGCCTCCCGCAGTTCCCTGATCGACACGGTCAAGGGCCTGGCCTGCGCGACCATCGTCGCGCACCACCTGGTTTTCTACGGCCCCATGTCCGATGTGGCCCTGCCGCTGATGCCGCAGGTGATGGCGTGGCTGTCCCAGCATGGGCGGATGGCCGTGCAGGTGTTTCTGGTCCTTGGCGGCTACCTGGCCGCGGCCAGCCTGGCGCCCACCGGCGCGGCGCGCTTCGACAGCGCCTCCGAGCAGATCGGACGGCGGTTCGTGCGGCTGGCCGTGCCCTACGCCGTGGCCCTGGTGCTGGCGGTGCTGGCATCCGCCGCGGTGCGGCCGTTCCTGGATCACCCCTCGGTGCCGGGCGAGCCCAGCCCCACCCAGCTGGTGGCGAACGCGCTGATGATCCAGGACATCGTGGGCGAGGAGGCGCTGTCCGCCGGGGTCTGGTACGTGGGCATCGACTTCCAGCTCTTCGCGCTGGCGGCGCTGCTGTTCTCGGCCGTGCGCCGCTGGCCGGGCGTGAGCCGGCCCCAGGCGGAGCGCCTGGGCAAGGCGCTGGTGCTGGCCGGCACGGCGCTGTCCCTGCTGTGGCTCAACCGCGAGCCGGGCCTGGACATGTGGGCCTGCTATTTCTTCGGCTCGTATGGCCTGGGCATGCTGGCGTGCTGGACCGTGCGCGCGCCCCGTGCGCGGGCGGGGCTGCTGGCCATCGCCGCGCTGGGGGTGGTGGCGTTGGCGGTGGAGTTCCGCGAACGCATCGCGGTGGCCTGGGTGGCCGCGCTGGTGCTGGTGCTGTGGCTGCGCTGGGGGCAGCCCTGGCTGTCGGCGCGCTGGCCCGCCGGGGCACCCAGTGCCGTGCCCCATCCCCTGGAGCGGCTGGGGCGCATGTCGTACTCGGTGTTCCTCGTGCACTTTCCCGTGTGCCTGCTGGTGAATGCCGTGTTCCAGCAGGCCTGGCCGGACTCCGCCGCGATGAACCTGCTGGGCATGGCCACCGCCTTCGGCCTGTCGCTGGCTGCGGGGCGCCTGCTGTACTGGCGGGTGGAGCGCCACGTGCCGTCGTGGACGGTGGCGCTGCGCTGGCAGGCCGGGCTCGTGGGCACCGGCGTGGTGGTGGCGTTCGCGGCCGGGCGCTTCGGCTGATCAGGCCCGGCGGTGGGCCCGTGCGTTCAGGCTCGGGGCCCCGCCATGCCAGGCCGGGATGACGCTCAGGCGGGGTCCTTCGCCACCTCGCGCCCGCGGCGGCGCCAGTCGATGAACCAGGCCATGAAGGGCAGGATGAGCATGGAGCCGGGCACCACCCACACCAGCAGGTAGGGGCTGACCGACGAGGCCGAGCGCATCACGCTGCGCAGCCGGTCGCGCTCCTCGGCCGTCCACAGCCCCTGGCGGCGCTGCTGCACCAGCCACGTCACCGACCCCTTCATGGTGGCCAGTTCCTTGAGGAAGCGGTTCTTCTCCCGGTTGCTGCCCGCCAGGAAGGCGCAGAACCATTCCGGTGCGCACTCGACGCGGCGCTGCAGGGCCGCGGCGGACGCGGGATCGGACGCCTGCGTCAGGGCGGTGTCGGGCGGAAGCGGGGGCTCCGGATCGTGGGGAGAAGCGGTGGTCATGGGTTGGGGGGCGTTCACTGCGCAGTGCCGGGCGGGTTGCCTGCAGGCGTGCCCTCCGACTGTGCCACAGAGCGAAATCCATGGTGGGCCAGAGTGTACTGAGTGTCTGTATTTAAATACAGTATGGGCGGGCTTTGGTGCACGGGGCGCACCGCGATCAGAGCGTCAGCAGCAAATCATGCCCTCCACCGTCGAGCGGCACGCGCACGCCGCTGTCTTCGCAGGGCACGGAGACACCGTCCAGCCAGGCCTGCGGCGGGCCGCCGGCACCCGGGGCACGGGCGACGCGGATCGCGCAGTGGCTGGTGCCGATGGTGACCGTCGCCTCGAACCCCGGCCAGTCCGCAGGAATGCAGGGCCGCACCCGCAGCGCCGTGCCTTCTCGGCGCAGCCCCAGGATGCCTTCGATGCCCGCGCGGTACATCCAGGCGGCCGAGCCGGTGTACCAGGTCCAGCCGCCGCGCCCGGCATGCGGGGGCACGGCATAGACGTCGGCCGCGACCACGTAGGGCTCGACCCGGTAGCGGGCGACCTGCTCGGGCGTGCTGGCGTGCAGGATGGGGTTCACCAGCCGGAACAGCGCGGCGGCCCGGTCGCCATCGCCTTGCTGCGCGAAGGCGAGGATGGACCACATGGCGGCGTGGCTGTACTGGCCGCCGTTCTCGCGCAGGCCGGGCGGGTAGCCCTTGATGTACCCCGGGTCGCGCGGCATCTGGTCGAACGGGGGGGCCAGCAGCAGCGCGAGCCCGTCGTCCTGGCGGATCAGGTGCCGCTCCAGCGAATCCATGGCCTGGGCGGCCCTTGCCGGGTCGGCGGCCCCCGACAGCACGGCCCAGGCCTGGGCGATGGCGTCGATGCGGCACTCTCCGCTGTCCTGCGAGCCCAGCCAGGTGCCGTCGTCGAAAGTGGCGCGGCGATACCAGGCGCCGTCCCATGCCACCGCCTCGATGGCGGCGCGCACCGATTCCGCGTGCGCGCGCCAGAGCGCGGCCCGGGCGTCGTCCCGACCTTCGGCCAGCGGCGCGAAGAGGGCGACGGTGCGGATCAGCAGCCAGCCCAGCCACACGCTCTCGCCTTGCCCTTCGGCGCCCACGCGGTTCATGCCGTCGTTCCAGTCGCCGGTGCCGATGAGCGGCAGCCCCTGCCGGCCCGTGAGCGCCATGCACTGGTCCAGCGCGCGGGCACAGTGCTCGAAGAGCGAGGCCGACTGCCCGGACGGCATGGGCTGGAAGAACGCATCGTGTTCGCCGGGCTGCAATGCGGGGCCTTCGAGGAAGGGCACGGCTTCGTCCAGCACGGCGCGATCGCCCGAGGTGGCGACGTACTCCGCCGCCGCATAGGCCAGCCAGGCGCGGTCGTCCGAGATGCGGGTGCGCACGCCCTGGCCGGAGTGCGGCAGCCACCAGTGCTGCACGTCGCCTTCCGGGAACTGGCGGCCGGCGGCGCGCAGCAGGTGCGCTCGGGTCTGCTCCGGGTGGGTGAAGCGCAGCGCCATCCCGTCCTGCAACTGGTCGCGGAATCCGTAGGCGCCGCTGGCCTGGTAGAAGGCCGCCCGGGCCCAGAGCCGGCAGGCGATGGTCTGGTAGAGCAGCCAGCCGTTGAGCAGGATGTCCATGGCCCGGTCGGGCGTGCGCACCTGCACCGCGCCCAGCGTCTGCCGCCAGCCTGCGGTCACCTGCGCCAGCACGGCGTCGAGATCGCAGGTGCGGTAGCGGGCGATGAGCGCCTGCGTGGCCTGCAGCGAGTCGCCTTGCCCCAGCAGGGACACCACCTCCACCGAAGCCCCTGGGGCCAGTTCGACCACGCACTGCAGCGCCGCGCAGGGGTCGAGCCCGGCGCCCGTGCGGCCCGACAGCGGCACATGGCCTGTGAGCGCG
>NZ_BAAJYT010000002.1:0-88589 GCF_057541515.1 Acidovorax sp. KNOB132 | reverse complement strand
CGCCACTGCGCCACAGCACATCCACGTGGGCGGTGCACAAGGCATTGCGCCAGGCCGCGCGCTGGGCGGCCTCCAGCGCCTCGCGGGTGGGCAGGCCCAGGCCCTCGCGCTGCGCCCGGGTCCAGGCGCCGGGGGGCTCCGGAGCGGGCGGCAGGCGCTTTTCGTCGCAGCCGGGCACCACCAGCGTGGCGAACGGGCGCGCCAGGATCTGCGGCAGCGGCACGACGAACACCGAGGCGCTGCCGTCGTGGCCGGGCCGGTAGCGTGCGGCTTCGAGCACCTCGTCCACCCAGCGCGTGAACTCGGCCAGCGCCATGGGCCGCCCGGCGCTTGCCAGCCCCTCCAGATCGGAAGGCAACCCGTCCTGAAGCCGCAGCTCCGCCAGCACGCGCTCCCCCGCCGCGTCGGCCTGCAGCGCCTCCCATTGCCCCGTTGCCTGCAACAGTTCGCGCAATGCGGCCAGCCATGCCGCCAACGGCCTCGCGGCCTGCCACGGCGTGCGCCAGGCCTGTACCTGAGCGATGAGCGCTTGCACTGCAGCCGCTGCAGGCGGCATGGCATCGCTGCGTTCCTCGATGGCCGTCCAGTGGCCGGTGCCGGCCCTGCGCAGCCATTTCTCGGCCGCGCCCACCGCCTGGGGACTGGCGGCCGGCACGTGCTTGAGCCAGTCCAGCACCGCGTCGGCGGAGGCGTTCCAGGCACAGGCCCGCAGCGCCACCATGGCATGGGACGCCGCGCGCGTGGTGGACAAGGTCCAGCCGTTTTCGTCGTGCACGGCCACCCCGCGGCCCTGCAGCAGCGCGCTGATGCGGCGCGTCAAGGCCCGGTCGATCGCGGCCAGGGCCAGCGGCGCGTGGCCCTGCGCCAGGCGGTGCAGCACGCACGCCGCCGCGCGTTGGGCTTCATCCTCGGCATCGGTGGCCTCGTGCAGGAACACCTCGCCGAGCGCGGGCAACGCCGTTTCAGGTGGCTCACCGAGCGGCAGGGACAGCGCGCGGTCGCCCCACCGGGAGCAGAGCGTCTTGGCCAGCGGATCGGCCTGGAAGCCGCCGAACACGACCAGCGCATCCACGGCCGATTGCGTGCCCGGATCGAACAGCACGTCCGTTGCGTGGCGGGAGGCCAGCACCCATTCGAGGGCGATGCGCGCCACCGCCGCCTCGTAGCGCAGTGCCGCGCCGTCGCCTGCGGGGGGCATCGATTCGCGCGCGCCCACCGCCCAAGCGTCGCGCTCGGACGGCGGCACGGCGCAGACGACGCTGGCCAATTGGGCCGCCGCCTCCAGCAGCGGCGCGGCCAGCACGTCGCGCTGCTCGGTCAGGCCGACCCGATCGAGCAACGCGCGCGCCGTGAGGGTGTCGCGCCCCATGTCGTGCGAGAGATCGTCGCCTTCCGGCACGAAAGGGGCGATGCGGGAGGCCCAGTTCCGGGTCGTCTCGAAACGCGGCGCGAAGCCGTCGGGCACGCAGCGCGCCCATTCGCGCTGCGCCTCGGCCATGAGCTGGGCATACGGCACCAGCACCACGGTGGCCGCGGGGTGCGCGCCAGTGCGCCGGATGTGGGCCTGCACCCGGTCCAGCACCGGGCCCCAAACGCTGCCGGGCGCATCGTTTTTCGCTATGACTGTCATAGCGGTGGAGGCCGCGGCCACACCGTGGGGCGGGAAATATCTTTCTGTCACAATCCCCTGACTTTATCCGGACCCGCCCACCTCAACTTGCTCCACAAAGGAATGTGCCATGGCAAGCGAACTCATCAAACACCTTTCCGACGCCAGTTTTGAAACCGATGTGCTGCAACCGGGCACCACGGTGCTGGTGGATTACTGGGCCGAATGGTGCGGCCCCTGCAAAATGATCGCGCCCATCCTGGACGAAGTCGCCAACACCTACAAAGACAAGCTGACCGTCGCCAAGATGAATGTGGACGAGAACCGCGAAGTGCCTGCCAAGTTCGGCATCCGCGGCATCCCGACCCTCATGCTGTTCAAGGACGGCCAGCTGGCCGCCACCAAGGTTGGCGCGATGAGCAAGACGCAGCTCACCGCGTTCATCGACCAGCAACTGGCCTGATTGGTGGCTTTCGGGGCTGGCGCGGGCGGCGACCTGGTCCGCAGCACGCCACCCCGCCCGCAAGCATTGTTCGATGGCAGCGATCTTGCTGCCCGGGCCTTGGCAAACCGGTTTTTTTTCCTGTCATAATCGCCGCAGATCATCGCGTCCGCATGCACTGGCGGCCGGTTCCAGATCCCCAGGCCATCCGAGGTCCGCAAACAGCGGCAGCCCGGCTCCCGGCCTCCCCCCTGATTCAAATCCGCTCCGTTCAGGAGTCACCCCATGCATTTAAACGAACTCAAGGCACTGCACGTGTCCGAAGTGCTCAAGCAGGCCGAAGAGCTGGAGATCGAGAACACCGGGCGCATGCGCAAGCAGGAGCTGATGTTCGCGATCATCAAGAAGCGCGCAAAGGCCGGTGAGCAGGTCTTCGCCGACGGTGTGCTGGAAATCCTGCCGGATGGCTTCGGCTTCCTGCGCAGCCCCGACACGAGCTACACCGCCAGCACCGACGACATCTACATCTCGCCCAGCCAGGTCCGGCGCTTCAACCTGCACACCGGCGACATGATCGAAGGCGAAGTGCGCACCCCCAAGGACGGGGAGCGCTACTTTGCGCTGACCAAGCTCGACGCGGTCAACGGCGGCCCGCCGGAGCAGAACAAGCACAAGGTCATGTTCGAAAACCTGACGCCGCTGTTCCCCAAGGAGCAAATGAAGCTCGAGCGGGACATGAAGGGCGAAGAGAACATCACCGGCCGCATCATCGACATCATCGCCCCCATCGGCCGCGGCCAGCGTGCACTGATCGTCGCACCGCCCAAGAGCGGCAAGACGATGATGATGCAGCACATCGCGCACGCCATCACCGCCAACAACCCCGACGTTCACCTCATGGTCCTGCTCGTTGACGAGCGCCCTGAAGAAGTGACCGAAATGCAGCGCACCGTGAAGGGCGAAATCATCGCCTCCACCTTCGACGAGCCTGCCGCACGCCATGTGCACGTGGCCGAGATGGTGATCGAGCGGGCCAAACGCCTGGTCGAATTGAAGAAGGACGTGGTGATCCTGCTGGACTCCATCACGCGCCTGGCCCGTGCCTACAACAACGTGGTGCCCTCCTCCGGCAAGGTGCTGTCGGGCGGTGTGGATGCCGCTGCGCTGCAGCGCCCCAAGCGCTTCTTCGGCGCGGCGCGCAAGGTGGAAGAAGGCGGTTCGCTGACCATCATCGCCACGGCGCTGGTCGACACCGGCAGCCGCATGGACGAAGTGATCTTCGAAGAATTCAAGGGCACGGGCAACAGCGAAATCCACCTGAACCGCCGCCTGTACGAAAAGCGCGTGTTCCCGGCCATCGAGCTCAACAAGAGCGGCACCCGCCGCGAAGAGCTGCTGCTGCCGCCCGAGATCCTGCAAAAGACCCGCATCCTGCGCCAGTTCATGTACAACATGGACGAGATCGAGTCGATGGAGCTCATGATCAAGAACATGAAGGCGACGAAGACCAATGTGGACTTCTTCGACATGATGCGCCGCGGCGGCTGATTTTTTGCCGTCCGTATTGGGTGGCTTGCGCCGCTCCCGTGTACATCCAAAAGCCCCGCAGGCCATCCGGCCTGCGGGGCTTTTTGCTGAAGGCAGCGCCCTTTTCCGTCAAGTACCGGACCACGCCGCGGCGGACGATCCCAGTGCAGGTGCAGCCAATTCCCAGTGCATCGCCATGCCTTCGATGGACAGCGGCGCCAGCAAGCGCCTGGCCGGCCCCCAGGCGGTGGCTTCGATCTCCGGAGACTGGTCATGCAAGGCATCGGGCAACAGCGGCTCCCGGTCCAGCGACGACGGCGCCTGTGCCAGCCAGTGGGCGGTTCGCGCCAGCGACGCCCGTCCCTCGCAGCCCTGACCGGTCTGCCGGCGGTGCGCCAGCGCCTTCAGGGCCGCGGCCGCCATCAGGTAGCCGGTGGCATGGTCGATGGCCTGCACGGGCAGTGGCACCGGCACCTGCTGCCCGGTCCGGCGCATGCCTTCCTCGGCAATGCCGGTGCTCATCTGAATGAGGCTGTCGAAACCCCGGCGTCCGCGCCACGGGCCGCTCCACCCATAGGCGTCGAGCGAGACATCGATCAATCCGGGATGGACCGCGCGCCGCCATGAAACGCCCAGCCCCAGCCGCTCCAGGGCCTGTGGCCGCAGCCCGTGTACCAACACGTCGGCCTGGCGCAGCAAATGCGCGAACACCGCGCGGTCGGCGGCCTGCCGAAGGTCCAGGCGCGCGCAGCGCTTGCCCAAAGCCACCTCGGGCACGGTGCCGGGCTCTTCCCAGCCCGGCGGGTCGATGCGCAGGACCTCGGCACCAAAGCCGGCGAGGAAACGCGTCGCCACCGGCCCCGCCAGGATGCGGGTGAGGTCCAGCACACGCACGCCATGCAGCGGGCGCTGCGTCGTTCCCACCCAGGCGCGCTCGGGCCCCTGCGCGCCAAAGGCCACGTGGAGCAAAGGCTCCGCCTGGACAGCCTCTCCCTGCGGATGGGATGACCATTCGTCCAGGCTTCGCATGGCCGCGGCACAACCGCCCTGCTCCACGATGGCGGACTCCAGATCGCTCGCACGCCAGCGAGCGACCGCCTGGGCCGCCGACTCCCGGTCCGTCACCCCGCCGAGCACCGCCAGCGCCGCGGTACGGTGGTGCGGCGCATTGGTGTGCAAGCGGATCCATCCATCCGCAGCTTGGTAGTCGCCTGCGATGGCATCCCACTGCGGTGCCAGGGCCCAGCCGATCGGACGCAACGATCCACCGAACCAGAAGGACGCCAGCCGCCGATCCACCCGAACCTGCGGCACCAGTGCGCGGGAAGGTGCCGCGACCTCCGCCAATGCGAGGCCGGCCACCGCCATCGAGACACTGGCCAGGGCGGTCACGGGAAAGACCGATGGCAATTGCCCAGCGCCCGTGAAAGACAGCGCATCCATCGGATCCGTTGTGCCGCCCAGGCCCTTCCACAGCGTGCGCGCGAAATGGGTGGGTGACGCAGAAGGGGGCACAGGAGCGGAGGAATGGGTGGACATGGCAGGCCTCAAAAACGATGCATCAGACTAGATCAACCCATTAAATTGTCAATATTGATTTATATTTTCAACATGAAACCATTCCACACCAGGAGTCACGATGCCTGTCTATCTCTCCGCCCCTGAGGCCGCTGCCCGCCTCGGTGTTTCCCGACAGACGCTCTACGCCTATGTGAGCCGGGGCCTGCTGCGAGCCCACGCGGGAGACAGCACCCGCGAGAGCCGATACCTGCAGCAGGACGTGGAACGGCTCGCCGGCCAGCGCACGCGGGGCCGCAAGCCGAAGGAGGTGGTCAAGGCGGCGCTGGACTGGGGCTTGCCGGTGCTGGAGTCCTCCATCACATTGATCGAGGATGGGCAGCTTTACTACCGTGGAGAAAACGCCATCCCGCTGGCAGCCGCCTGCACCGTGGAAGATCTCGCAGCCCGGCTGTGGCGCTGGCCCACCGCATCCGCTTTCGGCTCCGACACGCCTGCCTGGCCCCGGGCCATGGCGGCATTGCAGCCCTGTCTGGCCGGGCTGCGGCCCGAAGACAAGCTGCTGCCGCTCTTTGCCGCGGGCAGCGAGGACGTCCACACCGCTGTGTGGCAGACGTCGCCCGAGCGGCTGGCACAGGGATGCGGTGCGCTGGTGCGGCTGCTGGCCGCGTGCCTGCTGGGCACGGCACCCCAAACGGCCCCGATCCATCAACAATGCGGCGCGGCATGGGGGCTGGACCCCAAGGGGGCGGACCTCATCCGCCAGGCGCTCGTGCTTTGCGCCGACCACGAACTCAACGCGTCCAGCTTCACCGCCCGCTGTGTGGCCTCCACTGGCGCGAGCCTGCGGGCCGCGGTGATCGGTGGTCTGGCCGCGCTCACGGGCAGCAAGCACGGCGGCACCACCGCACGCGTGGAAGCCCTCTGGGACGAGTTGGACAACGCCGCGCCGGAGCAACGCCTGCGGCAGCGCCTGGCGCGGGGAGAGGACCTGCCAGGCTTCGGCCACCACCTTTATCCGCAAGGGGACGTGCGCGCCGAATGCCTGCTGCGCCCACTGCTGCCGCACAACGAACGCTTGCAGCGCTGGATCGCGGAGGCCCAGGCCTTGACGGGCCAACGGCCTTCGATCGATTTGGCGCTGGTCGCCCTTCGGCGCCATCTGGCGCTTCCGGAAGGAGCGGCCTTCGGCCTGTTCGCCCTCGGGCGGTCCATCGGCTGGGTGGCCCATGCGCTGGAGCAGCGCGAAAGCGGGCAGCTCATCCGGCCGCGCGCTGCGTACAACGGACCGCGGCCGGCTCAGCCCACGGAGAATCGCCGCTCCAACGCGCTGTAGCCCAGGCCGACGCCCTTGTGCACGCGAATCTGCACGGGGATGCGTTCCTTGAGGGCCTCCACGTGGCTGATGATGCCGATGGTCTTTCCGCTGGCGTTGAGGGTGTCGAGCGCATCCAGGGCAGTCTCCAGTGTTTCTCCATCCAGCGTGCCGAATCCCTCGTCAAGAAAAAGCGAGTCGATGCTGGCCTTGTGGCTCACCAGGTCGGAAAGCGCCAGCGCCAACGCCAGGCTCACCAGAAAGCTCTCGCCGCCCGACAGGGTGCGGGTGTCGCGGGCCACATCGGCCTGCCAGGTGTCGATCACCTCCAGCTCCAGTTCGCCCGCAGAGCGGCGGCCCAGCCGGTAGCGCCCGTGCAGTCGCCCCAGTTGGCGATTCGCCAAATGCACCAGGTGGTCCAGCGTGAGGCCCTGAGCGAACTTGCGGTATTTGGCGCCATCGGCAGAGCCGATCAGCCCATTGAGGTGCTGCCACAGATCATGGTCGGTCTCCTGGGCCTGGATCTGTGCCAACAGCGCTTGCAAGCCATCGCGGCGCTGCGCATCGTCTTGCAGCCGGCTCGCGATGGCACCCTGCTGCTGCTGCGCCAAGGTGAGCTCAGCCTCCCACTGCGCCATCAGCGCGGTCAGATCCTCTGAACTCCGCTCGGTGAGGGGAAGGGCTTGCAGCTCCGCCAAGGCTGCGTCAGCGGCAGCCTGCAAGGCGTTCGCCTCGGTCAGCGCCTGCTGCCGCTGCCCCAGCCGTGCGCGCAGCGCTTCGCGCTCCGGCTCGGCCATGCCCGCCGCGTGAAAAGCGGTTTCATCGGCGAAGGGGCTGAGCGACAGCGCCTGCGCCCAATCCTGCTCGGCCTGGACCTGGGCCACCTGCACCTCGGCATGCCGGCGCTGCAAAGACTCCAGCATGCCTTGCAGCGTGGCCAGCTCGTTCTCTGCCGCACGCCAGAGCGCCTCGGCTTGTTCGACCGCCTGTGCCAAGTCTGCGGGCCCGGATTCGGGATCTTCCCGCAGCAGGGCATCGACCTCGGCCCGCGTGCCAGGCGCTCCCACGGCCGCCCAACGCTGGGCGGCCTCCCCCGCCATGTCGGCCACCTGTTTCAATGCCGATTCACTGGCCGCCAATGCCTGAAGGCGCGCTTGCGCCGCCTGCCACGCGCGATGTTCCTCCGCACGCTGCTGCAGCCAGTCCGCCCCATCGCTGGGCAGCGCGTAGCCCAACGTTTGCAATTGGCCCGCCAGCGCCGCTTCGGCCTCGGCGTGCTGGCTCTGCTGCTGTTGGAGGTGCCGAGCCAACTCGTCCGCACGCCCTCGGGCCGCCTGCAGATCCTTGTCCGACAGGGCCCGCTGCTGCAGGGCCGCGCGCTCGGCCTGTTCGGCCTGTTGCCATGCGGACAGCGTCTCGTCGAGCCGCGTTCGTGCCTGGACGATCTCCGCCCATCGCTGTTGCGCGGCTTCCAGCTCGGCCGCGTACCGGGCCTGGGCATCGGCGATGGCCTGGGCGTCCACGGCATCCACCGGCCAGTCAGTGGCCGCGCAACATGCCTGCCACTGCGCCAGCCACTGTGCCAAAGCCTGCTCTCCTTCGGCGATCTGCTGCGCCGCCTGATCGCTCTGCGCCTGCAGCGCGGCCAGGCGGGAGCGCCGCGCCTGCCCTTGCTCGGTCACCTCGTCGCGCTGCGCGCGCAGCGTCTCCAGTGCGGACTGGGTCGCGGAAACGTCCAGCGCCTCGTAGGCGTCGACGGCGGGATGGGTGATCGATCCGCACAGCGGACAGGCTTCGCCCGGCTGCAAATGGCTGCGATGCGCCTCCAGGGCCTGAATGCGCTGCTCTTGCGCCAGGAGCTTTTCCTGGTCCTGCACTTGCCGGTGCAGGCTGGCATAGCGATCGCGCAGCGACTGCACGGCCTGCGCTTCGTCCGCCTCCTGCCGCTGCCGCTCCGTCTGGGCTGCCATCCATTGCGCCTGGCGCGTTCGGGCTTGCTGCCATGCGCTCAAGCTCTGGCCCAGGCGCTCCCAGGCATGGCTGCGCTCCAGCAGTTGCAACGGGGCATCGCGCCATGCGGATTCTTCACGCCCCATCGTCAGGCGCTCATGGGCCTGGCGCGCCGCTACGGCCGCCTGTCGCGCCTGGCTCGAGGCCGCAGCGGCACGCTGGCAGGCCTGCTCATGGTGGGCGCGCTGCGCCTCCAGCGCCTGAGACTCACTGCCTTGTTTTTCCTGGCGCGCCCGGGCTTCGGCCAGTGCCTGCAGCCGGTGCGCACGGGCGCCGAATTGCTCGCGCCATCCGCTCAACCATTCCCCCAGTTGGGCGTGCTGGGGCACCGCCGCGAGTTCTTGGGACAGCGTCTCGCGGGCCTGCACGACATCCTGCCATTCGTCTTCGCGCAACCGGGCCAGGCGCTGGCTGTCGCGCTGCACCTGGCGAAGCGCTTGGGCGCAGCGATCCACCGCCTGACCATGCCGCACCTGCGCGTCATCCCGTTGCCGAACCACGGCCACCGCATCGTGCCGCGCGGCCTGCCATGCGGCATGGACCGGCTGCAGCCGCGCAGCGGGCTCGCTGGCGGCAAGGCGCAGGCTTTCCTCGGCACCGGCATCCCATTCGGCCTGGGCCTGCTCCCGATGTCGCACCGCCTCGTCACGCCGCATCTGGGCGCGGTCCTTGTCCGCCAGCCACTGGCGCTCGCGGGCGGTGGCCTGTCGCTGCGCCTGCAGCGCCTCGGCATGCAAGGCAAGGCGGCCGGCTTCGCCCGCCAGCGTGGCGCGCGTGGCCTCGTCCAGCAACTCCACGCCACCGGCACGGGCCCGCAGTTGCTCCAGCACCGTGCGCGCGTCCCGTGCATTCTCGAACACCCGCTGCGAAATCTGCCCGTAGATATCGGTCCCCGTCAACTCCTCCAGCAACTCCGCACGCTTGCCAGCGCTGGCTTCGAGGAAGGCCGCAAAGCCGCCCTGCGCGAGCAGCATGGACCGGGTGAAACGCTCGAAATTGAGCCCGGTGAGCACTTCCGTCTGGCGCAGCTTGTCCTGCACCCTGGTGGTTAAGATTTCGCCTCCGCCTTCGCCGCGGACATGGGCCACCAATTCCACCTGCACCTGCTGCAAGGCCCCGTCGGGCTTGCCGTGTGCCCTGCGCTGGCTCCAAAACGACCGGTAGCGGGCGCCGCGAACTTCGAACTCCACTTCCGCCAGGCATTCCGCGGTGTGCCGGGTCATGACCTCGTTGCCCCCTTGGGACACGCCAGCGATGCGCGGCGTCTGGTGGTAGAGCGCCAGGCAGATCGCATCGAGGAGGGTGGTCTTGCCCGCCCCGGTGGGGCCGGTGATGGCGAACAGGCCGTTGCCGGCAAAAGGTGCCGCGGTGAAGTCGATGCGCCATTCGCCTTTGAGCGAATTGAGGTTCTTGAGGCGCAGGCTCAGGATCCTCATGGCGCGGGCCTTTCCTGCAGGTCGGCCAGGACGGTCCGGTACAGCGCCGAAAGCCGCTCCTGCAGTGCCGGTTCGAGCGATTGGGCCGCCAGCCGGCGGGCAAAGACTTCTGCCGGGCCCAGTTCATCGAGGGTTTCTCCCGCAGCGGCATCCAGCACGGTGGGAAGCACATTGCGGGCCCTGCGCACACGCAGGATCTGGATCGGCAGGCCTTCCGCCATCTGGGCCACGCGCACCTGCAGATCGGCAAGGTAGTCGTCATGGGCCACTTCCACCTCGACCCACACCGGCAACGAATCGCTTGCGCGGCTGGCGGCTTCGGCAAATGCCGCCGGCAGTTCCGCCAGGCGGCAGCGCACGCTGGCCAGCGGCTGAAAGCAGGGCACCGGCAGCGGCGTCACGCACTTCAGGCCCGCCAGGTCGAAATCGACCAGCAGCACTTCCTTGCGCTGGCGCGCCTCGTCGAAGCTCAGCGGTATCGGCGATCCGCTGTAGCGCACATGCTCCAGCCCTCCGACCTTTTGCGGCTGATGAATGTGGCCCAGGGCGATGTAGTCGGCCGGTGGAAATGCGTTGGTGGGAAAGGCTTCCAGCGTGCCCACATAGATTTCGCGCACCGATTCGCTGGCGCTGGCGCCAACGGTGGTGAGGTGCCCCGTCGCCACGATGGGCAAGCCGCCCAGCGCGGCGCTGCGCTCGACGGCCAGGGCATGCAAGGCCTGGTAATGGGCACGGATGGATGCCTGCAACGCCAACTGCTTTTCGGCCGCGCTTTGCCCGGGCTGGCTCAGCAGCAGGTCCCGCGGGCGCAAGAAAGGCACGGCGCACAGCACCGCTCCCGGCACGCCAGCGCGGGTTTGGAGCACCAGCACCTGGTCCTCGGGCCGCTCCGCCATGCCTGGCACCACCCGCGTATTGAGATGCGCGAGCAAGCTGCGGCTTTCGCCGAGCACGGAAACGGAGTCATGGTTGCCGCCCAGCACGACGAATTGCGCCCCGGCGTCACGCAACGCCAGCACGCAGTGGTTGTACAGTTCGCGCGCATAGCTTGGAGGGGCGCCGGTATCGAAGACGTCGCCTGCCACGATCACGGCGTCCACTGCTTGTGCGCGAACCTGCTGCGCCAGCCAGTCGATGAAAGCCAGATGCTCGGCTTGTCGTGTCTGGCCCATGAAGTGTTGGCCCAGATGCCAGTCGGAGGTATGCAGGAGGCGCAATTCGTGGCTTTTGGAGAAGTTCTGGAATGGCAATGGTCTCACTTTGGCGGGCCTATGCAATAATCGAAGGCTAATTTCCGCGGAAAGTGCGACGCAATGGGTGCGGCGTGGCTACCGCAGCAGCCCCTGAAAGGACCATGCCATGAAAGAAGGCATTCACCCCAATTACCGCGAAGTGTTGTTCGTGGACCTGTCCAACGGTTTCAAGTTCGTGACCCGCTCCTGCGTGAACACGAAGGAAATGGGCAAGACCGATGACGGACGCGAACTGCCTCTGTTCAAGCTGGACACCTCCAGCGAATCGCATCCCTTCTACACCGGTACGCAAAAGTCCGTGGACAACATGGGCGGCCGCGTGGAGAAGTTCCGCAACCGCTTCGGCAAGACGACCGCAGCGAAGTAATCGGCGGACAACGATGTGTGCAGGCCCTGGCCTGCGGTGCCGCAAGGCAGCCGGCCTGCTACCGCAGGCCGACAACACCGTTTGAAGAAAGGCAGCCCGGCTCGACCGCGCTGCCTTTTTCTTTGTCTTTTTGCCCGTATTCTCGGGCGTCCTTTTCCGCCACCAGAACGAGCCGAGTGATCCACCCCACCCCTGCCATCGTCACCCAAGGCGCAGTCCGCCCGCTGCCGCGCTGGGCGCTCTTGCTGCTGTGCCTGGCGTATGTGGTGCCCGGGTTCGTCATGCGAGACCCCTGGAAGAACGCCGACGTCACCGCCTTCGGCTACATGCTCGAGCTGGCGCACGGCACAACGGCGTGGCTGTCCCCTTCGCTGGCCGGAATGCCCCCCGAAACGGAAGGCCTGCTGCCGTATTGGCTGGGGGCGCTGGCCCTGCAGATCGCGCCCTCCTGGCTTTCACAGGAAATGGCAGCGCGGCTGCCCTTCATTGCCCTGCTGGCAGCCACCCTCGTGGCCACCTGGTACGGCGTTTACTACCTGGCAAAAAGTCCGGGTGCCCAGCCGGTGGCTTTTGCATTCGGCGGCGAGGCCCTGCCCGCCGACTACGCCCGCGCCATGGCCGACGGCGGATTGCTGGCCCTGCTGGCCTGCCTGGGCCTGGCGCAGCTGTCGCACGAGATCACCAGCTATCTCACCCAACTGGCCTGCACCGCCCTGCTGTTCTTTGCGGCATCGGCCCTGCCCTATCGCACCGCACTGCCCACGGCGGCCGCCGCGCTCGGGCTGATCGGACTGGTGTTGAGCGGGGCGCCCACCATGGCCGCCCTGCTCGGCGCGGGCAGCGCCTTGCTGGTGCTGCGCACAGCCGACCACGAACCGCGTTCGAGCCGCACCTGGGCGCTGGCCTTGCTGGGCCTGACGGTGGTGGCCGCCTTGCTGGCCTGGAAGCTGAACCTCTGGCGCTGGCGCATCGTGGGCAGCGCAGAGGGCGCGAAGGATTGGCAAAGCCTGCTGCGCCTGCTGACCTGGTTCGCGTGGCCGGCCTGGCCGTTGGCATTGTGGACCCTGTGGCGCTGGCGCCACCAAATCACCAGCCGCGCCATGCACCGCCATCTGCTGCTGCCGTTGTGGTTCACCATGGTCACGCTGGGCGCCACCATCACCACCCAGCCCGCCGACCGCGCCTTGCTGCTGGGGCTGCCGGCCCTCGCGGCGTTGGCGGCGTTCGCGCTGCCCACACTGCGCCGCGCCATCGCTTCGCTGATCGACTGGTTCACCCTGCTTTTCTTCAGTGCTTCCGCCATCACGATCTGGGTGATCTGGCTGTCGCTGCAGACGGGCGTGCCGTCCAAACCGGCGGCCAACGTGGCCCGTTTGGCTCCCGCGTTCGTGCCGCACTTTTCGGCGATTGCTTTCACCCTCGCGCTGATCGCCACCGCTGCCTGGTGTGCGCTGGTGTGGTGGCGCGCCTCGCGCGACCGGGCCGTAATCTGGAAGAGCCTGGTGCTGCCTGCCAGCGGTGCCACGCTGGGCTGGCTGCTGCTGATGACGCTCTGGCTGCCGCTACTCGACTATGGCCGCAGTTACCGTCCGCAGATCAACAACCTGATGGCCGTGCTGGGCCCGCAGCCGGGCTGCATCATCACCCATGGCCTGAGCCGCGCCCAGGTGGCGGCGCTCCAGAACCACGGCGGCCTTTCGCTGCAGCCGACCGACGGCCGCCGGCTGCCGGCCGCATCCGATTGCCAGTGGCTGGTGGCCGACAGCGAAGCCCAGCCGCCCGGCGGCGATATTGCCTCGCCGCCAGAGTGGTCGCGAGTGACGCAGCTCCCCCGGCCCACCGACAAGAACGACCAACTGTTGGTGCTGCGGCGCGCGGCAACGCGGCGGTAATGTCCGAACGCGCCACCATCGCGCGACATGCCGGCACGGTGCTGGCCGGGCAGCTGGCGGTCATGGCGTTCGGCGTCACGGACACCATCGTGGCCGGCCGGCATTCCGCCGCCGCCCTGGCAGCCCTGTCGATCGGGTCGGCGATCTACGTCAGCATCTATGTGGCGCTCATGGGCGCGCTGCAGGCCCTCCTGCCGGTCTGGGCCGAGCAGCGCGGAGCGGGAGAACGGGAAGGCATCGGCCGAACGGTGCGGCAGGCGCTGTACCTGTGCGCCATCGCCTGCGCGATGGGCATCGTGGTGCTGGTGTCACCCGGCGCCATCCTGCGGTGGACCCAAGTGCCCGAAGCGCTGCGCGCCGTGGTAGGCAGCTACCTGGGCGTGCTGGCACTGGCACTCCCCCCAGCCCTTCTGTTCCGGATCTACAGCACGCTCAACCAGGCGCTGGGGCGCCCCCAGCTGGTCACCTGGCTGCAGGTGGGCTCGCTGCTGGTCAAGATTCCCTTGTCGATCTGGTTCACCTTCGGCAGTGCCGGGCTTCCAGCGCAGGGCGCAGTAGGCTGCGCCTGGGCCACTCTGGTGGTCAACTACGCGCTGCTCGTTGTGGCGGCCTGGCTGCTGAACACCCAGCCGCTGTACGCGCCGCTCGCCCTGTGGCGGCGGCTGGAAAAACCGGACTGGGCGCAGATCGGCCGCTTCGCCCAATTGGGCGTCCCGGCGGGGCTGGCCATTTTGGTGGAGGTGACGTCATTCACGCTGATGGCGCTCTTCATCGCCCGGCAAGGCAACATCGCGGCAGCAGCGCACCAGATCGCGTCCAACCTCACCGCCGTGCTGTACATGGTGCCGCTGTCGTTGTCCATTGCCACCAGCGCACGGGTGAGCTTCTGGCGCGGGTCGGGCGACGAATCCCGCGCCCGTGCGGCAGCCTGGATGGGTTTTCGCCTCTCTGCCGGGATAAGTATTGCCTTGGTCGCTATTCTTTTCATAGCAAAAGGACATATCGCACCGTTCTACACGTCTTCGGCCCAAGTCGCCTGGCTCACAGCCTCGCTGCTGGTCTGGGTATCGATCTATCACGTCGCCGATGCGCTGCAAACGGTCTGCGTTTTCGTCCTTCGCTGCTACCGCATCACGCTCGCGCCGCTGGTCGTCTATTGCGTGCTGCTATGGGGCGGCGGACTGACCGGCGGTTACCTGCTGGCCTACGAAGGTGCCCTGGGATGGGAGGCCCTTCGATCACCGTCGGCATTCTGGGGGGCCAGTGCCGTGGCCCTCATCACGACCGCCATGGTGTTCGTCACGATGCTGGCCAGGGCGCTCAGGCCTGGGCAACCGCTCCCGCCTCCAGCACAGTGACCGGGCGGCGGCTCTGCACCCGGCCCGCAGGAAAGGTGACGGAAAAAACCGAGCCCTTCCCCACCGTGCTCGAAATGTCGAGCGATGCCGAATGGCGCTGCAGGACATGCTTGACGATGGCCAGCCCCAGGCCCGTGCCCCCGGTCTCGCGCGAGCGGCTGCGGTCCACGCGGTAAAAGCGCTCCGTCAAACGGGGCAGATGCACCGCCTCGATCCCCGGACCCGTGTCGCGCACCGTAAAGCGTGCGCTGCCATCCTCCAGCGTCAGCCATTCGACGGTGATGGAGCCGCCGGCAGGGGTGTACCGGACCGCGTTGCCGATGAGGTTGGACAAAGCGCTCTGCAACTCGGCCGGCACCCCACCCAGCTGGCCTGCCGCGCGCATGGTTTCCAGCGACGGGAACTGGATCGTGTGCGGCCGGGGCTGGTTCTGGGTGAGCAAGGCGGACAGGCCGCGGGCCTCGTCCTCACAGCGACGCAGCAGCACCTCCACCGGTGTCCATTCGGTGATGCCGGGTAACGGACTTCCTTCGAGCCGCGACAGGGTCAGCAGGTCCTGCACCACGCTTTGCATGCGTGCTGCCTGCTGAGACATCATGCCCAGGTAGCGTGAACGCTCTTCGGTGGAGAGCGGCAGCGTTTGCAGCGTCTCGACAAAGCCGGTCAAGACGGTGAGGGGGGTTCGGATCTCATGCGACACGTTGGCGACGAAATCCCGGCGCATGGCTTCCGCCTGCTCGAGCGCCGTCACGTCGCGCGACAGCAGCAGTTTGCGCCCGTCGCCATAGGGGTGGAGGTGCACCGAGATGCGCACCGGCCGGGAGGCCGTGCTGTCGCGGCCTTGCAGCACGACATCGTGTGAAAAATCCTGGCTGGAATAGTAGGCGCTGAAGTCCGGATCGCGCACCAGGTTGCCGATGGATTGCATGACGTCGCGCTGCGCGTCGAACCCGAACTGGCTGGCGGCGATGTGATTGCACCATTCGATGCGCCCCTCACCGTCCAGCAGCACCACGCCGTTGGGCGTGGCCTGGAGCGCCGCCAGAATTTCCTGCAGCCGTGCGTCGCTCGCGGCCACTTCCGCCTGGCTTTGGCGCAGCAGCCGCCTCGCGCGATCGGCCGCCTCGCCCCACAGGCCACGCAGGTTGGGCGCCCGGGCCAGGTCACCTTCCCGCAGCCACGCCACAACGCGCGCGCCGCGCAACAAATCCCAGATGAACCACACCCAGGCTGCCAACGCCGCCGCCAGCATCGCCCCCCACGGTCCGCCCTGCCACCATCCCACAGCCAGACCCGCCAACTGAAAGGAGAAAAAGAAGAAAAAGCGCCAAGCCATGTCGTGCAGTACGGGTCAGAGGGCGCGGCGCGCACGGCGCCGCAAAGCGAACGTCAAGCCCGCATCAGTGCCGGAGGCTGTGCCGTGAGGCGATACCCCGCGCCGCGCACCGTTTCCACCATGGCACCGGCCACGCCCAGGGCCTCCCGCAGGCGCTTGACGTGCACATCGACGGTACGCTCTTCAATGAAGACGTGGTCGCCCCACACCTTGTCCAGCAACTGGGCGCGGCTGTGAACGCGCTCGGGGTGCTTCATCAGGTAGTGCAGCAGCTTGAACTCGGTCGGGCCGATCTTGAGTTGCTGCCCCTGGAAGGTCACGCGGTAGGTGGCGGCGTCCAGCGTCAACTCGCCGATGGTCACGCTGTCGCTGACCTGTTCGGGCGCACGGCGGCGCAGCACGGCGCGGATGCGCGCCAGCAGCTCCTGAGTGGAAAACGGCTTGGTGATGTAGTCGTCGGCACCGGCATCCAGGCCAGCGACCTTGTCCGGCTCATCGCCGCGCGCCGTCAGCATGAGGATGGGGATGGGCTTGGTGCGCGCATCGGCGCGCCACTTGCGGGCGAGCGTGAGACCGCTTTGGCCGGGAAGCATCCAGTCCAGCAGGATCACGTCGGGCAGCACCGCGTCCAGCTCGCGCTGGGCGGATTCGCCGTCTTCCGACCAGATCGGCTGAAAGCCGTTGTGCCGCAGGTTGACCGCAATCAGTTCGGCGATCGCGGGCTCGTCCTCGACGATGAGTACACGGGGAAGTCTCTTCATGGCTATGCACCGCCCTTCAAAGCACCGCGGACTCGATCTGGTCCAGTGCAGTATGGCGCACGTCCTTGCCTTTGACGAGGTAGATGATCAGTTCGGCAACGTTCTTGGAGTGGTCACCGATGCGTTCGATCGCCTTGGCGAGAAAGAGCAGGTCCAGACTGGCCGAAATGGTGCGCGGGTCTTCCATCATGTAGGTGATGAGCTTGCGCACGAAGCCGTCGAATTCCTTGTCGATGAGGTCATCCTCCTTGAGGATCGCCACGGCCGCCTTGGTGTCCAGACGGGCAAAGGCATCCAGCGTCTTGCGCAGCAGGCCGGAGGCCAGATCCGCCGCCACCCGCAGATCGCTGGTGGGCAGCAGCCGGGCAGAGCCGCTTTCGATGATGGACTTCACCATGCGCGCCATCTTGTTGGCCTCGTCGCCCATGCGCTCAAGATTGGCGGTGGCCTTGGAGAAGGCGATCAGCAGGCGCAGGTCACGCGCGGTTGGCTGGCGGCGCGCGATGATGGACGACAGCTCGTGGTCGATCTCCACTTCCATCGCGTTCACGCGGTGCTCGGTGGCAGCCACCTGGTCGGCGGCTTCCACACTGAACTGCGAGAGTGCGTAGATGGCCTGGCGGATCTGCGATTCCACCAACCCGCCCAGTTCCATGACGCGGGCGGAAATGCTGTTGAGTTCGCTGTCGAACTGCGAAGAAAGGTGCTTGTCGGGCATGTTGTTGCTCCTCAGCCGAACCGGCCGGTGATGTAGTCCTCGGTTTCCTTGCGCTGCGGCTTGAAGAACATCTGTTCGGTTTCGCCGAACTCCATCAAGTCGCCGAGGTACATGTAGGCCGTGTAGTCGCTGCAGCGCGCAGCTTGTTGCATGTTGTGCGTCACGATGACCACGGTGTAGTCGTTCTTGAGTTCTGCAATCAGCTCTTCGACCTTGGCGGTGGAAATGGGGTCCAGCGCCGAGCATGGCTCGTCCAGCAGCAACACTTCGGGCTTGATGGCAATGCCACGGGCGATGCACAACCGCTGCTGCTGCCCGCCGGACAGGCCGGAGCCGCTCTGGTGCAGCTTGTCCTTCACTTCATTCCACAGGGCCGCCTTGCGCAGCGCCCACTCCACCCGGTCGTCCATGTCGGTGGCGTTCAGGCTCTCGAAGAGCTTCACGCCAAACGCGATGTTGTCGTAGATCGACATGGGAAACGGCGTGGGCTTCTGGAACACCATGCCGACCTTGGCACGGATCAGCGCCACGTCCTGCTTGCTGGTGAGCAGGTTCTCACCGTCCAGCACGATCTGGCCTTCGGCGCGCTGCTCGGGATACAGCTCGAACATGCGGTTGAAGGTGCGCAGCAAGGTGGACTTGCCGCAGCCCGACGGACCGATGAAGGCAGTGACCTTCTTTTCCGGAATATCGAGGTTGATGCCCTTGAGGGCGTGGAACTTGCCGTAGTAGAAATTCAGGTCGCGGACCGTGATCTTTGGCGTCTCGGACACAGCGGGCGTTGGGGAGGGCATGGTGTCTTCCTTGTATTACTTACTTCTGGCGCGTGAGCACGCGGGCCAGGATATTGAGGCCGAGGACGGCGACGGTTATCAGGAACACCCCTGCCCAGGCGAGCTGCTGCCAGTTCTCGTAAGGGCTCATGGCGAACTTGAAGATGGTGACCGGCAGGCTGGCCATGGGCTTACCCAGGTCGGCATTCCAGAACTGGTTGTTGAGCGCCGTGAACAACAGCGGTGCGGTCTCGCCAGCGATGCGGGCCACCGCCAGCAGCACACCGGTGATCACGCCGGCCCGGGCAGCCCGCAGCGTCACCATGGTGATCACCTTCCACTTCGGCGTTCCGAGCGCATAGGCCGCTTCGCGCAGGCTGGCAGGCACCAGCACCAGCATGTTCTCGGTGGTGCGGATGACCACGGGAATCACGATGAGCGCCAGCGCCAGGATACCGGCATAGGCGGAAAAGCTTTTGAACCGGGCCACGACCACCGCGTACACGAACAGGCCGATGACGATGCTGGGTGCCGAGAGCAGGATGTCGTTCACGAAGCGGGTCGTGGAGGCCAGCCAGCCGCGCGTGTCGTATTCAGCAAGGTACACACCGGCCATGATGCCGATGGGGGTGCCGACGAACGTGGCGAGCGACACCATCACGAGCGAGCCGAAGATGGCGTTGGAGATGCCGCCGACCTCGTTGGGCGGGGGCGTCATCTGGGTGAAGAGCGCCAGGCTGAGTCCGCCGATGCCCAGGCGGATGGTTTCCCAGAGAATCCACACCAGCCAGAACACGCCAAACACCATGGCGGCGAGCGAGAGCGTCAGGGCGATGTTGTTCACACGCTTGCGGCTGTCATAGCGGCGCTGGCGCACCTGCGCCATTTCAGCGGCCGTGATGAGGGTTTGAGACGTGCTCATGCGCGGGTTCCTTCGTTCTTTTGAAGGCGGGACAGCAGCACCTTGGACAGGGCCAGTACCACGAAGGTGATGAAGAACAGCACCAGGCCCAGGTAGATGAGCGAGGCCTGATGCAGGCCTTCGCCGGCTTCTGCGAACTCGTTGGCCAGTGCGGAGGTAATGCTGTTGGCGGCTTCGAAGACCGACAGCGAATTGAGTTGGTTCATGTTGCCGATCACGAAGGTCACGGCCATCGTCTCGCCCAATGCACGACCGAGGCCCAGCATCACGCCCCCCAGCACACCCGTCTTGGTGTAGGGCAGCACAACCTTCCACACCACCTCCCAGGTGGTGGAGCCCAGCCCATAGGCCGATTCCTTGAGCAGCGCAGGGGTGACTTCAAAAACATCCCGCATCACCGCTGCGATGAACGGAATGATCATGATGGCCAGGATGATCCCGGCCGAAAGGATGCCGATACCGACCGGGGGGCCGGACACCAGGGCGCCCAGATAAGGAATACCGCTGAACAGCGACTGCAGCGGCTGCTGGACCCAGGTGGCCAGAATGGGGCCGAACACCATCAGGCCCCACATGCCATACACGATGGAGGGAACCGCCGCCAGCAACTCGATGGCGGTGCCCAAGGGACGCTTGAGCCAGGCGGGCGAGAGTTCCGTCAGGAACAGCGCAATGCCGAAGCTCACGGGAACGGCGATGAGCAACGCGATGAACGAGGTGGCGAGCGTGCCATAGATCATCACCAGGCCGCCGTAGTCGTTCTGCACGGGGTCCCACACGCTGCGCGTGAGGAAGGTCAGGCCGTACTTCTCGATCGAGGGCCAGGCACCGACCACGAGCGACAACAAAATACCCACGAGAAGCGCCAGCGTGAGCAGGGCCGCACCGCGGGCGAGAAAGCCGAAAACCCGATCGGCCATCACGCCCGACAGGAGCGGCGACCGCGGGGGCGGCGTGGTACGGGGAGCCTCGGCGCGAACCGGCATCGAGGACGACTGACGTACTGGCATGGTGCTGGACACTGCTGTGCCTTCCATAAGAAAAAACGAACTGGTGGCCCGCGTCGGCGGGCCACCATGGGATCACTTCAGCGAAACGGCTTTGCCGGAAGTGTCCTTGATGTCACCCCAGGACTTGATGATGACGTTCTTCACGGAGTCAGGCATGGGCACGTAGTCCAGGTCCGCCGCCGTCTTGTCACCCGACTTGTAGGCCCACTCGAAGAACTTGAGCGAGGTGGTTGCCTGTGCGGGCTTGTCCTGCGTCTTGTGCATCAGGATGAAGGTGGCACCCGTGATCGGCCATGCATCCTTGCCCGGCTGGTTGGTGAGGATCTGATAGAAGCTCTTGGCCCAGTCGGCGCCGGCAGCGGCGGCCTTGAAGGCGCTGTCTTCCGGCGACACAAAGGCGCCGTCCGCATTCTGCAGCTGGACGTAGTTCAGCTTGTTCTGCTTCACATAGGCGTATTCAACGTAGCCGATGGAGTTTGGCAGACGGCCCACGAAAGCGGCAACGCCTTCGTTGCCCTTGCCGCCGGCGCCGGTGGGCCAGTTCACCGCGGTGCCCTCGCCCACCTTGGACTTCCACTCGGCATTCACCTTGGACAGGTAGTTCGTGAAAATGAAGCTGGTGCCCGAGCCGTCCGCACGGCGGACGGGAGCGATGGCGGCGTCCGGAAGGTTCACGCCGGGGTTCAGCGCCTTGATGGCCGCATCGTTCCAGTTCGTCACCTTGCCCAGGTAGATATCGCCCAGCACTTGCCCGCTCAGCTTGATCTGGCCGGGCGAGATGCCCTTGATGTTCACCACGGGAACCACGCCACCGATCACGGTGGGGAACTGCAGCAGGCCTTTCTTGGCCAGTTCGTCGTCTTTGAGGGGCGCGTCGGACGCACCGAAATCCACCGTCTTGGCTTCGATCTGCCGCAGACCGGCACCCGAGCCCACCGACTGGTAGTTGATCTTGACGCCGGTGGCCTTGTTGTAGTCGGCTGCCCACTTGGAGTACAGCGGTGCGGGGAAACTCGCGCCAGCACCCGTGGCTTCCTGCTGGGCCCAGGCGCTGGAAAAAGCGCCGGCCGCGACCACACCAGACACCAGAATCCGAATCACAGACAGTTTCATGTAGGAACCTCTTGGTTGAAAGAATCAGTGAGGCGACTCTAGAAGCGCTTTATGACACCATCGTGACACCCCCTGCAAGCTGTCATTTGCGATTTTCAGAGGCACATCCGTCTTTGCTTGTCACGCAATCGTCATCATTGCTGCGTAGCCTCCGGCGCACCGACACCGTCGGCAACCCTTCGGAGAACCCAACATGTACCGCCGCTACGTCTTTCCTTTTCTGCTTGCTGCCCTGACTGCCGCGACGCTGAGCGCTTGTGCCACGGGCCCCAGCGCCTCCAGCCCCATTCCCGCCGCGCTGGCGGCAACCCCCTCCATCAGCACATTCCGCACGCTGGCCACGCAAGCCGGTCTGGCGGATACGCTGGCTGCCAACGGCCCTTACACGGTCTTCGCCCCTTCCGATGAAGCGTTCAAGGCTGTGCCAGCCAAGACCATGGCAGAACTCCAGGCTGATAAATCCAAGCTGCAGGCGGTCTTGAACTACCACATTGTTCCCAAGCGGCTGAAGGCGGCCGACATCCAGCCTGGCTCGGCGAAAACCCTGCAAGGCAGCGAGATCACACTGTCGCGCGCCGGCACCTTCGTGACCGTGGAAGATGCGATGGTCGTTCAAGCCGACATTCCCGCCAGCAATGGGGTGGTGCACGTGGTCGACCGCGTGCTGATGCCACCAGCCAAGAAGTAACTGAATCGACATTGCAGGAGGGGCGGCATCCCCCGCCCTTCCTGGCACAGCTCCGATGCGCCATCGACTGGAGAGGCAGGTGCTATGCTGCCCCGCCTGAAAACCAGCGCGCCTTGCGCAACAACATGCACGACGGAACACTGCTTGCCGCTGTGGATCTCGGATCCAACAGCTTTCGCCTGGAAATCGGGCGTTTCGAACACGGCCATATCCAGCGTGTGGAATACCTCAAGGAAACGGTTCGCCAGGGCAATGGCCTGGATGAAGACCGCAACCTGACCCCCGAGGCGATGCAGCGTGGTTGGGACTGCCTTGCCCGCTTTGCCGAACGCCTGACCGCCTTCGAACCCCATCACGTCCGCGCCGTCGCCACGCAGACCCTGCGGGAAGCGCGCAATCGCGAGGTGTTTCTCCAACGCGGCAGCGACATCCTGGGCCACCGGATCGAGGTGGTTTCGGGTCCTGAAGAAGCCCGCCTGATCTATCAAGGGGTCGCTCGGCTGCTTCCGCAGTCCGACGAACGTCGGCTGGTCGTGGACATTGGCGGAAGATCCACCGAACTGATTCTGGGGCAGCAATTTTCGGCGCGTGCCGTCGCATCCTATCGGGTGGGCAGCGTGGCCTGGTCCAGCCGGTATTTTCCGGAAGGCATCTTCACGCCCCAGGCATTCCGGACGGCCGAGATTGCGGCCCAGGCTGTGCTGGACGAAGCGCTCAACATCTACCGGCCGGACACCTGGGACGTGGCTTACGGGTCGTCTGGCACGGTCGGGGCGGTGGGGGACGTTCTTGCCGCGGCAGGCCATCCCGGCGGACTCATCACGCGCCAGGGGCTGGATTGGCTGCAGGAGCAACTGCTGCGTGTCCGTTCCGCAGACAGGGTGCGCATGGAGGGGCTCAAGGAAGAACGCCGCAGCGTGATCGGCGGCGGCCTCAGCGTGTTGCGCGCCATTTTCGAGTTACTGCAGATCGATCAGATGCAGGTGGCGCAAGGGGCATTGCGCCAAGGAGCGCTGTACGACCTGCTCGACCGTGAACTGCCGGAAACGGACTTGCGATCGTCCACGGTGCGAGGGCTGATGCACCGGTTCGCGGTGGACATCGATCACGCGGAGCGGGTGGCAAAGACGGCCTGTTGGTTGTTCACGCAAGCGTGCCGCAAGCCCTGCGAACGTGCCGAGCGGAAACTGGCCTGGGCCGCGCAGTTACACGAAGTGGGATGCCGCATTTCTCACAGCGAGTACCACCACCATGGCGCGTACATCCTGGACCATACCGACGCCGCCGGCTTTGCGGTTTGGGAACTGCACCGGCTGGGACTGCTGGTGAAAGGCCATCGGGGGAAGGTCCGCAAGCTCGAAGCCGACCTTGACGATCCCGACCTGGCGCTGCAGTTGGTCTGCCTGCGCATCGCCGTGGCGCTTTGCCACGCCCGCCGCACGCCCGACATGCAAGGGTTGTCGCTTTCCCAGCAGGGCAATCGATTCGCTTTGTCCACACGCCCCGGCTGGTCGGCCGCGTATCCACAGTCCGCTCATCTTCTTCGAGAAGAAAGCACGGCATGGATCAAAACGCCTTGGGAGTTCGCCGCCGAGCTGCAATGATGGACAAATCGTTGTATGAAACGGTATAAACTGTATATACCGTTTTCTCATTTAACCGATATGCCCAGTACCTCAGACGTTTCCGCCGCTTCTGCCTCGAACACTGCAGAAACCGCTGCTCCTGCAGCGAGTGCAGCCCTTTCAGCCAAGCCCGCCCCACGCAGCAAGACCGCTGCTTCCAAAAAGGCCCCGGCCCGCAAGGCGGCTGCCCAGCCGGCTGTGCCCAGCCCGGCCCGCGACCCCAAGGCCAAGAAGCCCAAGCTCATGCGTGACAGCTTCACCATTCCCAAAGACGAGTACGCTGCCATCGAAGCACTGAAGCTGCGCACCGGGCAACTGGGCACGACTGCCAAGAAGAGCGAATTGCTGCGCGCGGGCCTCAAGCTGCTTTCTGCGCTGGGTGACGATGCATTGGCGAAGGCGCTGCAGGCCGTTCCGTCCATCAAGACCGGTCGCCCAAAGGCGCAAGCGCCTGCGCAGCCTGTACCAGCCGCGAAGAAGGCTGCCAAGCCGGCGAAGACAGCGCGCAAGTAAGCCAGGAGCCCTCGGCGCCCGTTGTCCCTGGCACCCATGGTGGTGCTGGTCTCAGAGAAAATCCGGGGACTGCACGGCCAACAGGATGGTTTCCGTGGTTTCCGGCCGTTGCCGCTGACGCAGCCACCACACCGACCCTTTGCGGATCGCACATTCCGGTGCCTGCAAGGCCAAAAGGCTTGCAACGGCTTGGCCCAACACCGGCTGATGCCCCACCACCAGTACGGCGCCGCGCGACTTCGGCCATTGCGCCAGTTCCAACAGTTCCTGCGGAGTGCCACCAGGCAATAGCTCGGCGCGCAGTTTGTACTTGCGCCCCAGCGCCTTCGCAGTGGCCTCGGTGCGGCGAGCGGGGCTGGACAACACGCGCAACCCATCGGGCAGTTGCCGATCCAGCCAAGCGGCCATGCGTGCCGCTTGCTTCTCTCCGCGGGCGGTCAAAGGACGATCCAGATCGTCTTCTCCCTCACGGAGTTCTTCAGCCTCCGCGTGGCGCCAGAGGATCAGATCCATCATGCCTTGGAACTGCCGCCGCCGTGGGCCATTGTTCGGCCGGCCGCCGCAGCATAGCGGTCCATCAGGGCTTTTTGCGCACCTTTACCAGACACGGGATGCGGCGCGCGCTCATACGTACCGTCGGGCTGCAGAGTCCAGGCGTCCCGATCGTCCCGCAGGTAAGCCACCAGACATTCATCGATGATGCGCTGCCGCAGTTCCTTGTCGGTGATGGGCCAAGCCAGTTCCACACGACGCAGCATGTTGCGGTTCATCCAGTCCGCGCTGGACAGATACAGATCCTCTGACTTGCCCGCCCGGAAATAGAACACCCGGGTGTGCTCCAGAAAAACGTCCGATGACCGAACGCACCCGAATGTTGTCCGTGATGCCCTTGCGTTGCGCCGGCAGCATGCAGGCACCCCGCACGATGAGATCGATGCGCGCACCTTGCTGCCCCGCCTTGATGAGCGCGCGCATCAGCACATCGTCCGTCAGGGCATTCATCTTGGCCACGATGCGTGCATCGTCGCCCTTGGCCGCGGCCTCTCCCACCCGCTCGATCATGTCCAGCATGTGCTGCTGCAAATGGAAAGGCGCGAGCACCAGCTTGCGCAATTTGGGCAGCTTGTTCTGGCTCGCCAGATGATTGAACACCGCATCCATGTCGGCGGTGACTTCGGCATCGGCCGTGAAATAGCTCAGATCGGTGTATAGGCGGGCGGTCCGCGGGTTGTAGTTGCCCGTGGAAAGATGGCCGTAGCGGCGCAGGTGCCGGCCTTCGCGGCGCGTGACCAGCAGCATCTTGGCGTGTGTCTTCAGGCCCACCACACCGTACACGACCTGCGCCCCGATGGACTCCAGGGCTTCCGCCCAATTGATGTTGGCCTCTTCGTCGAAGCGCGCCTTCAATTCCACCACCGCCATGACTTCCTTGCCGCGCCGGACGGCCTCCCGCAGCAACTCCATCAATTCCGAATCGGCTCCCGTGCGGTAAATGGTTTGCTTGATGGCAAGTACCTGCGGGTCGTTGACCGCCTCGCGCAGAAACGCCAGCACGGCGTCGAAACTCTCGAAAGGCTGGTGGGCCAGCACATCGCGCCGACCGATCTGTTCGATGAGCGAGCTTCCCGACTGGATTTGACGTGGCCATACGGAACGCCATGGAGGAAACAGCAGTGCCGGATCGTTCACCAGGTCCACCAATTGCGAGAGCCTGACTAGATTCACCGGCCCATGCACGCGGTACAACGCCGCATCGGGAAGGGCAAACTGCAATTGCAGAAAATCTGACAAGAACCGCGAACAGCTCGATGACACCTCCAGCCGTACCGCTTGGCCATAGTGGCGGTGCTCCAGCCCCTGACGCAGCGCCGTGCGCAGATTGCGCACATCGTCTTCATCCACGGCCAGATCGGAATGGCGCGTGACACGGAACTGGGAAAACTCGGTCACTTCGCGCCCGGTGAAGAGCTCTGCCAGGTGTGCCCGCACAATGCTGGACAGACTGACAAACTGCGCTCCTGTCACGGCCACTTTGGCGGGCATGCGTATCAGGCGCGGCAAGACGCGAGGCACCTTGACGATGGCAATTTCATTCTCGCGTCCAAAGGCATCGTTGCCTTTCAAACGCACGATGAAATTCAGCGACTTGTTGGCGACCTGCGGGAACGGATGCGACGGGTCCAGGCCGACCGGGATCAGCAGAGGACGAACCTCCCGGTCGAAATACTCGTTCACCCAGCGTCTCTGTGCCCCGGTACGGTCGCCGTGGGAGACGATGTGGATGTTCTGGGCCGCAAAGGCCGGGGTGAGCGAGTCGTTGTACAGCGCGTATTGCCGCGCGACAAGGTCATGGGCTTTGGCAGCCAGCTCCTCGAACGAAGCGACGGTATACGGGCCTTTGGTATCGCCGTTCTGAGCGGCAGTCAGATGGGCCGCGGCACGCACCTCGAAAAATTCATCGAGATTGGACGAAACGATGCAGAGGTATCGCAGACGCTCGAGCAGCGGCACATCGACCCGGGCGGCCCAGTCGAATAC
Organism: Acidovorax sp. KNOB132; assembly: GCF_057541515.1. Taxonomy (NCBI): domain Bacteria; kingdom Pseudomonadati; phylum Pseudomonadota; class Betaproteobacteria; order Burkholderiales; family Comamonadaceae; genus Acidovorax; species Acidovorax sp. KNOB132. The sequence goes on along the minus strand of NZ_BAAJYT010000002.1, from coordinate 61,865 downwards.
CCGCTCGTTGAAAGCAAGAATGCTGTGGTCGCGATTGAGAAAATCAGGATCGGAGTTCAACGATTTCTCTGGCAAAGGAGGCACATTGGCCCCCTCGACTTCCCCGGTAGGCACAGCAGATTGAAGAGGCGATTCGGGGAGAGGCTCGGAAGGCGACGGCATGGCTGCTTTGGAAGGGATGGGTTCCACCCCAGTATTGGCAGTCACCATGACATTTTCATGACAGTCCGGTGAAGGCGTCACGGAAGGTTTGCTGATGTTCATGACAGATAAGGCGCCGTCACACTCCGAGAAAATGCTTGCGGTATCGCGAAGGCAAATCCGCAATGCGCATGAGCATTGGCAAATCGGCTGAGTTGAAATCAGGGTCCCAGGCCGGCGCACCGAGAATACGTGCCCCCAGGCGCAAATAGCCCTTGATGAGGGCGGGCGGCTCGATCGCCAGTGATCCATCCAATTGATCCACAGGCAACGGCAACCGCGGGCGCACGTGGAATTCGATGGGCGCCAGATGCGACTTTTGCACTTGGCTCCAGATGCTTGCAGCCGCATCGCCGCTCACCACCCCGTTGTGCAGCATGGGAATGCTGGCGCAACCGATCATGGTGTCGAGTTGATTGCGCACCATGAAATCCGCCAGGGCGCTCCAAAGCGCCAGAATCACGCCTCCGTGCCGATAATCGGGATGGACACAGCTTCGCCCCAATTCGACCATTCGAGAGCGGAGCGTGCGCAGCCGTGTCAGGTCGAACTCGGTGTCGCTGTAGGTACCGCCGACCCGGCGGGCTTGAGCGGGAGTGAGTACGCGGTAGGTACCGATGACCTGACGCGTGGCGATGTCCCGAACCAGCAAGTGCTCGCAATATTCGTCGAAAAGGTCCACGTCATGGCCGGCCACCGAGGTATTGAGTCGCGCTCCCATCTCCGATGCGAACACCTCGAACCTCAGGCGCTGGGCTTCCCGGACTTCGTCGAGATGCCGCGCCCAAGCCACTTCCACCCCGCCTTCGGTGGACAAACGGCTTGCCACATCGCCCGAATGGCCAGGGCGATGAAGTGACCCCCTGGGCAATGAGTCTGGACACAAGGGCATCGTCGGGATGGGTAGTTCGTTCACTCGTCTCTCCCTGCAAGGGTGGTTGGATCACAGCTTGAAGGAGCGTTGCCCTTCCCGCTTGGACGAGACTGTGGCAAACGGCAGTGACGCCGCCATGTCCAGGCCATGACAGCTTCATGACTTGGAAAGGACGGAGCCTGGCCTGCCAGAAGATATGCATCGCGCTTTTGATCGAGACAATCCCGAACTCGGGATTTCAGGGGCGACTGCTACACTTTCGCACAACTTGCCGCCCGCCAGGGCTTCACTCATTTCCATGTGCCCCACGCTTGATGCGCCCGTACTTTCTCAGCCCGGGCCGACTTTGCAACGCATCCTTCGCGAGCAGCAGACTTTGTTGGACAGCGCCGGGGTGGGCATCGTTTTCATCCGCCAACGGCAGATCGTTCGCTGCAACCAACGCTATGCCGATATCTTTGGCTATGAAACGGTCGAGGAAACCATCGGGCTGAGCAGCCAGGCCCTGTATCCCACCCTCGACGCGTTCCGGGACTTGGGACGCAATGCCTATCCGGTGCTTGCGCGTGGGGATACCTACCGCACGGAATGCCAGATGCGGCGCTGCAACGGCCGCTTGTTCTGGAGCAGCTTGGCCGGTCGGCTGATCAACCCCGCCGACACGGCGGAAGGCTCGATCTGGATCATCGATGACATCGATGAGCAGCGGCATGCGCAAACCCAGCTTCACGCCGTAGTGCAGGAAAAGCAGGCCCTTTTCGACCACGCCATGGTGGGCATCGCGTTCATCTCCAATCAGCGCATGACGCGCTGCAACCAGCACTTCGAACAGATGCTGGGCTATGGTCCTGGGGAGCTGGCCAACGCAGCGACGCGGCAATGGCATTTCAGCGACGCGGACTGGGAAGATGCGAAAAAGCGCTGCTACGAACCACTGACGGACGGCAAGATCTTCGTGGGCGAGATGACCTTGCGCGGCAAGGATGGCCGTGCCGTGGTGTGCGAAGTGCGCGTCAAGGCCATCGACCCTGCCCGTCCGGCCAATGGATCGGTTTGCATTGCCATGGATGTCAGCGAGCAGCGCCAGGCACAGGCAGAGCTGGCCCGGATGCATGCTGACCTGGAGCGTCAGGTGCACCAGCGGACGCGGCAGCTCAGCGAAACCGTGGACAACCTGCATCGCGAGATCAACGATCGCAAGCACGACCAGGAACGCATCTATTGGCTGGCCCACTATGATCCATTGACCGGTCTGCCGAACCGCACGCTCCTGGCTGAGCGCAGCCACCTTGCGATCCGCGCTGCCAGCGAAGGGGGCACGCCCCTCGCTGTCATCTTCCTCGACCTCGATCACTTCAAGCACGTGAACGACTCGCTGGGCCACCGGGTCGGAGATGCTCTGCTGGTGGAAATCGCCAAAAGGCTCCGGGCGGTCGTGCGGGACAAGGACACCGTTTCGCGCTTAGGGGGCGACGAATTCATTCTGCTGCTGCCCGGGGCCAACGCGCATGGGGCGGCACGTGTCGCAGGCAAGCTGCAGGAGGCGTCGCGCCAGCATTACCAAATTGGGCACCACGAACTCACGATGGCGCCTTCGATGGGCATCGCACTGTTTCCACAGGACGGCGCGGATTTCGACACCCTGACCCAGTCCGCCGATGTGGCCATGTACCGGGCAAAGCTGGACGGTCGAAACACTTACCGCTTCTTCACCCCGGAAATGCAAGCCCAGTCGGTGCGTGCCCTCCTTCTGGAAAATGCCCTGCGGCGCGCTCTGGAGCGCAACCAGCTGCATTTGCACTACCAACCGCAGATCACCATCGCGACGGGCGAGATCCGCAGCGTGGAAGCGCTGCTCCGCTGGGAGCATCCCGACCTCGGGAGCATCTCTCCCGCAGAGTTCATCCCCATCGCAGAAGACAGCGGCCAGATCCTACAGATCGGCGAATGGGTCATGCAGACAGCCTTGGACCAGTTGCAGCACTGGCACACCATGGGCATGGACTGGCTGGCCATGGCGGTCAATCTATCGGCACTGCAGTTCAGACAGCCGCAGTTGCCCGAACTGGTCAGCCGGCTTCTGGACAGCACTTCGCTGAGAGCCAACCGGCTGGAGCTCGAACTGACCGAAGGCGTCGCAGTGGACGACCCCCGTTCCGCCATCGCCACCATGGACCAGTTGCATGCCCGGGGTGTGCGCATGTCCATGGACGATTTCGGCACGGGATATTCTTCGCTGAGTCAACTCAAGCGATTCCAAATCTACAAGCTCAAGATCGACCAGTCGTTCGTGCGGGACTTGGGCAATGACAGCAACGACCGGGCCATCGTCAGCGCCATCATTCGCATGGCGCAGGCTCTGGGCATCCGGACCACGGCCGAGGGCGTGGAAACGAGCGAGCAGCTGTCATACCTTCGCGAACAAGGTTGCGACGAAGCACAGGGCTATTACTTCAGCAAGCCTTTGCCCGCCCACCAGATCACCGCCCTGCTACAGCGGCAGCATGCAGCGCAATAGGCCGGATCAGACGCTGCGCAGGCTCAGATACTGAAGCACGCCGCAGATGGACTCACCCAGCACGCGCCGCATCTGCCAGTTGTTGCGCGAAGTGATTGGCATGGTCGGCATTGCTGGCCTCTACCATCACGCGCAGCAGAGGTTCGGTTCCGCTGGCGCGAATCAATACCCGCCCGGTTTCGCCCAATGCCGCCTCCACGGAACGCAAGGTGTCTGACAAGGTGGTGTTGCTCTTCCAATCCTGCCCTGGAGCCAGCCGTACATTGAGGAGCACCTGCGGAAAGAGTTGCACACTCGCCAGCATGTCCGGCAAACCGCAGGCGTTGCGAACACACGCCTGAAGCACCTGGAGGGCGCTGATGAGGCCATCGCCAGTCGTATGGCGGTCCAGGGCCAACAGGTGCCCTGAACCCTCTCCGCCCAAAAGCCAGCGATGGCGGGCCAACTCTTCCAGCACATACCGGTCGCCCACTTTGGCACGCACGAACTGTATGCCCTGCGCCTTGAGCGCAAGCTCTACCGCCATGTTGGTCATGAGCGTGCCAACCACGCCAGGCACCGGCTCGCCCCGGCCCAAACGGTCAGAGGCCATGAGATACAGCAGTTCGTCGCCGTTGTAGAGGCGCCCCGCCGCGTCCACCATCTGGAGCCGATCCGCGTCACCATCCAACGCCACGCCGAAGTGCGCGTGGTTGGCCCGGACCGCCCGCACCAAGGCTTCGGGATGGGTCGCACCGACTTGGTGGTTGATGTTCAGGCCATCGGGGGAGCAGCCGATGGCCAACACTTCCGCGCCCAGTTCATGAAACACCTTGGGCGCGATGTGATACGCCGCGCCGTGGGCCGCATCCACCACGATCTTCACCCCCTTGAGGGTCAGATCCTGCGGAAACGTGCTCTTGCAAAATTCGATGTAGCGGCCTGCCGCATCCTCCAGGCGCCTCGCTTTGCCCAAAGAGGCAGAGTCCGCCCAGACGGGGGCTTCATCCAGCGCCGACTCCACCGCCATTTCCCACTCATCGGAGAGCTTCGTCCCTTGAGCGCTGAAGAACTTGATGCCATTGTCCGGATAGGCATTGTGGCTGGCGCTGATCACAACACCCAGGCTGGCGCGCTGGGCACGGGTCAGATACGCCACGCCGGGCGTGGGCAAAGGGCCCAGCAGTACCACATCCACCCCTGCAGAGTTGAAGCCGGACTCCAGCGCGCTCTCCAGCATGTAGCCGGAAATGCGCGTGTCCTTCCCGATCAACACCGTGGGCCGCTCTTCCTTGCGGCGCAAAACCCGGCCCACCGCATGCGCGAGCCGCAGCACAAAGTCGGGAGTGATGGGCGCCTGCCCTACGGTGCCGCGGATGCCATCCGTACCGAAATATCGACGTGTCATGATTTTTTGCCTCCGCCTGAAGGATATCCGCAGGCTAGAGTGAGGGTGGGGGAATTTGAGAGGCCTGCCAGACTTGCAATGCGGCGACGGTTTCGCGCACGTCGTGCACACGCACGATGCGCGCGCCACGCTCCACGGCCAACAACGCCGCGGCCACGCTCGGTACCATGCGCTCTGAAACCGGCCACTGCGTGACCGCACCGAGCGACGATTTGCGCGACCAGCCAGCCAGCCAGGGGTAGCCCGCGCGGGACAGCAAAGGCTGGCAGGCAAGGAGCGCGAAGTTCTGCTCCACAGTCTTGCCAAAGCCGATGCCGCAGTCCAGCACGATGCGACTCTTTTCGACCCCCAGCACATGTAAATCTAGGGCACATTGCTCTAAAAAAGATAGCACTTGAGAGACCACGTCTCCCTCCATCGGAGCCGCCTGCATGGTCTGGGGGTCGCGGTGCATGTGCATCAGGCACACCCCGCATGCAGGATGGCCGGCCACCACGGCCATGGCTCCGGGTTGCCGAAGGGCCCAGATGTCGTTGATGATGTCAGCGCCCAAGTCCAGCACCGCACGCATCACCTCGGGCTTGTAGGTGTCGATGGACAACGGCACGCCCAGGCCCACCGCCAACCGGACCAGAGGCAACACCCGAGCCAACTCCTCATCCAGCGAGACGGCGGGACTGCCTGGGCGGGTGGATTCCCCCCCGATGTCCAGAATGTCAGCCCCCTGCGCCAGCAGGCTTTCGCAGTGGCGCATCGCGTCCAGGGTGGTGGCGTGCCGCCCGCCATCGGAGAAGGAATCCGGAGTGGCATTCACGATACCCATGACCCGAGGCCGTGAGAGATCGATCTGGAATCGGCTGGTCTGCCAGTGCATCGACACGCTGGAATGATTTAAACGAGAAGAACACAAAAACGGGGCACACAGGCCCCGTTGTTGGTTGCAGCGTTCCGCCGCAGGCTCAAGCGGCCGAAGGAGCAGGTTCGGTCGTCACGGCCGGCGTGCCGCCGCCCGAATTATCCCCACCCGAAGATGGCGTGCGAGGCGTCCAATCCTTGGGAGGACGCGGAGGCTTGCCTGCCATGATGTCGTCGAGTTGCTCGGTGTCGATCGTCTCCCACTCCAGCAGCGCCTTGGCCATGGCATGCATCTTGTCGCTGTTGTCTTCGATCAGCTTGCGTGCCAGCGCGTATTGCTCGTCGATGATGCGGCGAACCTCGCCATCGACCTTTTCCATCGTCTGCTCGCTCATGTTGTTGGTCTTGGTCACCGAGCGGCCGAGGAAAACCTCGCCCTCGTTCTCGGCATAGACCATCGGGCCCAACGCCTCCGTCATGCCGTAACGCGTCACCATGTCCCGCGCGATCGAGGTGGCACGTTCGAAATCGTTGCTGGCGCCGGTGGTCATCTGGTTCATGAACACCTCTTCGGCAATCCGTCCGCCGAACAGCATGCTGATCTGGTTCAGCATGTACTCGCGGTCGTAGCTGTAGCGGTCCTTTTCGGGAAGGCTCATGGTCACGCCCAGTGCACGACCACGCGGAATGATGGTGACCTTGTGGACCGGATCGCACTTGGGCAGCAGCTTGCCGATCAGCGCGTGACCAGACTCGTGGTAGGCCGTATTGCGGCGCTCTTCCTCGGGCATCACCATGCTCTTGCGCTCGGGGCCCATGATGATCTTGTCCTTGGCCTTCTCGAAATCCTGCATCTCCACGGTGCGCGCACTGCGGCGTGCCGCCATCAAAGCCGCTTCGTTGCAAAGATTGGCCAGATCCGCGCCCGACATGCCGGGAGTTCCACGGGCGATGACGCTCGGGTTCACGTCCTGGCCGACGGGCACCTTTCGCATGTGCACGTTCAGAATCTGCTCACGGCCGCGGATATCGGGCAGCGTCACATACACCTGGCGGTCGAATCGGCCCGGGCGTAGCAAGGCAGCATCCAGGATGTCAGGGCGGTTGGTGGCGGCCACCACGATCACCCCGAGATTGGTCTCGAAGCCGTCCATCTCGACCAGCATCTGGTTCAAGGTCTGTTCGCGTTCGTCATTGCCACCACCCAGGCCAGCGCCGCGCTGGCGGCCCACCGCATCGATTTCATCAATGAAGATGATGCAGGGCGCATTCTTCTTGGCGTTCTCGAACATGTCGCGCACGCGGGCCGCGCCCACGCCCACGAACATTTCCACGAAGTCGGAGCCGGAAATGCTGAAGAAGGGAACCTTGGCTTCGCCGGCAATGGATTTCGCCAGCAGCGTCTTGCCCGTTCCCGGAGGGCCGACCAACAAAAGGCCCCGAGGAATGCGGCCACCGAGTTTCTGGAATTTCTGAGGGTCTTTCAGGAAGTCGACGACTTCCTTGACTTCTTCCTTGGCTTCGTCGCATCCTGCCACGTCGGCAAAGGTCACCTGATTGCTGTTCTCGTCCAGCATGCGGGCCTTGCTCTTGCCGAAGCTGAAAGCCCCGCCCTTACCGCCACCCTGCATCTGACGCATGAAGTACACCCACACGCCGATCAGCAGGAGCATGGGGCCCCAGCTGACGAGCAGGGTCATCAAAAGCGAGCCCTCTTCCCGTGGCTTGACGTCGAACTTGACGTTGTTGTTGATCAGATCGCCCACCAATCCGCGGTCCAGATAGGTCGCGGTGGTGCGCAATTTGCGGTCATCGGTGGTAGTGGCAATGATCTCCGTGCCACCCTGCCCTTCCTGGATCGTGGCGCTCTTGATCCGGTTGCTGCGCACCTCCTCCAGGAATTCGGAGTACCCCACGGAGCCCGCGCTGGCGCCTGAACGGGTGTCGAACTGTTTGAACACCGTAAAGAGCACCATGGCGATGACCAGCCACACGGCAATTTTTGAAAACCACTGATTGTTCAAGCGGGGCTCCAGAAGCAAAGGGGATAACGCCACGAACGTGTCATGGAGACGTCCTAGCGCATTTAGGGCGCATTTTAGGCGTTTCAAGGTGGAAGGCGGTGCGATTTACCCCAGCAGAGGCCATGGTCAACCCACGGGAAGACTGCATTGGCATGGGTTGTAACCGCTGACGAACCGCGTTCATACTGTTCAAGCCTGCTTTTTCAAGCCGATTCCCACCAAAAAAGTCTCGGAAGATTTGTCCCGCGAGGCTTTGGGCTTGATGGGCTTGACCACCTTGAATGTTTCCTTGAACAACTGCACCAGCTGCGCATACCCGCTGCCATGGAACAGCTTGACCACGAGCGCTCCTTCGGGTTTGAGGTGCTGCACGGCGAATTCGACAGCCAGTTCGATCAGGTGGGAAATGCGCGCCGCGTCGGCGGACTCGATTCCGGACAGATTGGGGGCCATGTCGGAAACCACCACGTCGACAGCCCGCCCCTGGACGGCTTCCTGCAACTGCGCCAGAACATCGTCCTCCCGGAAATCGCCCTGGAGAAAGCCGACCCCTTCGATCGGCTCCATGGGCAGCAGATCCAGGGCGATGATGGTGCCGTTGAGTTGGCCGACTGCCGCGCCTCCTGGCGACATGCGACGCCGCAGGTACTGGCTCCAGGCCCCTGGCGAGGAGCCCAGGTCAACCACGATGTGCCCTGGCTTGATCAGCCCCAGCTGCTCGTCGATTTCCTTGAGTTTGTAAGCGGCACGGGCGCGATAGCCCTCTTTCTGGGCGAGCTTGACGTAGGTGTCGTTGACATGGTCATGGAGCCATGCCTTGTTCACCTTCTTGCTTTTCGTGTTTGTTTTCATCCTGCCTCGATAATACGGCCCATGCCCCAAATTCAATTGACTCCCGCAGAGCGCCGGGAACACCGCGCCAATGCCCACCATCTGGACCCCGTCGTCCTGATCGGCGGCGATGGGTTGACCCCCGCTGTCCAAAAAGAAATCAACGCTGCCCTCAATGCCCACGGATTGATCAAAGTCCGCGTCTTCAGCGACGACCGGACATCGCGCGAACAGATTTACCAGACATTGGCGGCAGAACTCAACGCTGCACCCATCCAACACATCGGCAAGTTGCTGGTACTCTGGCGCCCGCAGCCTCCCAAGGAGCGCACCGTCGACGAAGATCGCATGCCCGGCCCTCGCGATGTGAAAGTGCTCAAATTCAGCAAGCGCGGCGGCCAGCGGCCCGAGATCAAGCAGTTGCGCGTCCTTGGCAACCAGCGATTGACGCCCGGCGGCCAGATCAAGCGGGCCAAGAAGCCCAAGCAGAAATCCGTCAAGAAGCGCCAGGCCGATTGATGGGCTCCAGCACGGCGCGAACGCGCCACGTGATCTGCATGAAATGGGGCACCAAATACGGCCCCGAATATGTGAACCGGCTTTACGCCATGGTCCGGCGTCATCTCACTGGCGATTTTCGCTTTGTCTGCCTGACGGATGATTCGACGAGCATCCGGGCCGAAGTGCAATGCCTTCCGATTCCCGCACTGGATCTGCCCGCCGGCATTCCGGAGCGCGGCTGGACCAAGCTCGCCACGTTCAGCGCCGATCTGCATGGCCTGTCAGGCACCGCACTGTTCCTGGACGTGGATGTCGTCGTCACCGGCAGCCTGGATGCCTTTTTCGAAGCGCCGGGCGAGTTCCTGATCATCCATGACTACAAACGGCCCTGGCGTATCACCGGCAATTCATCGGTGTATCGGTTCGAGATCGGTTCACACCCCGACGTACTCGAATACTTTCGCGGGCACTTCGATGCCATCCGCCGAAAATTTCGCAACGAACAGGCCTACCTTTCGGACTTCCTGCATCAGCAGGGCAAGCTGAGCTACTGGCCCGCAGGCTGGTGCCCCAGCTTCAAGTACCACTGCATTCCTGCTTGGCCTTCCAACTATTGGAGGCCGCCAATCATTCCGGCCGACGCGCGCATCGTGATCTTTCACGGTGAGTGCAACCCGCCCGATGCCCTGGCAGGCCGACGCAATCGCCGCTTTCGCCACATCCAGCCTGCCACCTGGGTGGCCGAGCACTGGAAAGAGTAAACGGGTAGTAAAAGGACCGTCCCCTGCGCCGAGAAATCAGCGCCGGGACGTTCGCCACAGGACGGCCAGAGCGCATCCCCACTGCAACGCGTACATCACGGTGCCCACGCTGTGCCACAGCCTTAGATTCTGGCGAGCGACGATGCGGGGCGATACGCCGTACTGCACCAGCAACGCCAGTAAAAGCCCACCGATCACGAAGACCAGCGCGGCCTGGGCCCAGTCCTCCTGCGTCTCCGCATGCCGTCGTTTGGACAACAGGAGAAGGCACACGCAGCAAGCGATCGAGACGAAGGTTTGTGCCTCGAAAAGGCGTGCGGCCATGTTGCCGGCCAGCGCCGATGTTGGCAAATGCACGAACAGGAGCGGTACGGCCAGGAACCCGATGGCCGACAGACTCCCCCACCACAATGCGGCGGCCAGAACGGGCACGCGGTCATACATGGCAGCGTCTTTCGCTCAGATGTAGCTCACGCCCACCACTTCATAGCGGCGCAGGCCACCGGGGGCCTGGACCTCGGCCGTGTCGCCCTCTTCCTTGCCGATCAGCGCGCGAGCGATGGGGCTGGACACATTGATGAGGCCCAGCTTCAGGTCGGCCTCGTCCTCGCCCACGATCTGGTAGGTGACGGCATCGCCGCTCTCTTCGTCTTCCAGCTTCACGGTGGCACCGAACACCACTTTGCCGCCCGCGTCCAGCGCGGTGGGGTCGATGATCTGCGCAGCGGACAACTTGCTCTCGACTTCCTGGATGCGGCCTTCGATGAAACCCTGTCGGTCTTTGGCGGCCTCGTACTCCGCGTTTTCGCTCAGATCGCCCTGGGCACGCGCCTCGGCGATGGCATTGATCACCGCAGGGCGTTCGACGGTCTTCAGACGGTGCAGCTCTTCCTTGAGCTTTTCAGCGCCGCGCTTGGTAATGGGAATGGTGGCCATTGAATCAGTCTCCACGTTCAATTCGACGCCGCGCAACGCGCGGCCCTCCTGGCGTCTTGCACACCCGTGGATGCACAAACGGACGCCCCAAAAGGAAACCGCCGCGCGTTGCCGCGCGGCGGTCTCTGGTCAGTGGCGATTATGCCGCGTTTGAGGCGGCCGGACGCTTGACCTGACTGTGCCGTTCAGGCCGTCAATTGCGCGTGCAGTTCCTGCACGGAATAGACGTCCAGATGGTCCAGGTGCTTCATGCCTTCCACGGCCGCCTCGGCGCCGAAGATGGTCGTGAAGGTGGTGACCCGGGCCTGCAGCGAACTCGTGCGGATCGCGCGGGAGTCGGCAATCGCATTGCGCCGCTCTTCCACCGTATTGATGACCATGACGATTTCGTCGTTCTTGATCATGTCCACGATGTGTGGGCGGCCTTCGGTCACCTTGTTCACCACGGTCACCGGCACGCCGGCCTCCGAGATCGCAGCGGCCGTGCCCTTGGTCGCCACCAGGTCGAAACCCAGGGCGACCAGTTGCCGGCCGATTTCCACCGCACGCGGCTTGTCGCTGTTCTTCACGGTGAGGAACACCTTGCCGGACGTCGGCAGCTTCGTGCCGGCCCCCAGCTGGCTCTTCACGAAAGCCTCGCCGAACGTCTTGCCCACTCCCATCACTTCGCCGGTGGACTTCATCTCCGGGCCGAGGATCGTGTCCACACCCGGGAACTTGACGAAGGGGAACACCGCCTCCTTCACGCTGAAATAAGGCGGCGTGACTTCCCGCGTGATGCCCTGGCTCGCCAGCGACTGCCCCGCCATGCAGCGGGCCGCCACCTTGGCCAACTGGATGCCCGTGGCCTTGCTGACGAAGGGCACCGTTCGGGATGCGCGCGGATTCACTTCGAGCACATAGATCACGTCCTTGCCATCCTTTTCCTGAATGGCGAACTGCACGTTCATCAAGCCCACCACGCTCAGGCCCTCGGCCATGGCCGCAGTCTGGCGCTTGAGTTCATCCACCGTGGCCTTGCTCAGGTAGTAAGGCGGCAAAGAGCAGGCCGAGTCGCCGCTGTGCACGCCGGCTTGCTCAATGTGCTCCATCACGCCCCCGATGAAAACCTTGCCTTCGGGGTCGCGCAGGCAATCCACATCGCACTCGATGGCATCGTTCAGGAAACGGTCCAGCAGCACGGGCGAGTCGTTGCTCACCTTGACGGCTTCGCGCATGTAGCGTTCCAGATCCCGCTGTTCGTGGACGATTTCCATGGCACGGCCACCCAGCACATAGCTGGGGCGCACGACCAGTGGATAGCCCAACGCGGCAGCCTTCTCCAGGGCCTCCGGCTCGGTGCGTGCCGTGGCGTTGGGCGGCTGGCGCAGCCCCAGGTCGTTGAGCAGTTTCTGAAAGCGCTCGCGGTCTTCCGCAGCATCGATCATGTCCGGGCTGGTGCCGATGATCGGCACGCCCTCGGCCTCCAGGCCGAGCGCCAGCTTCAGGGGCGTCTGACCACCATACTGCACGATCACGCCCGTGGGTTTTTCCTTGTCGACGATTTCCAGCACGTCTTCCAGCGTGAGCGGCTCGAAATAAAGCCGATCCGACGTGTCGTAGTCGGTCGAAACCGTTTCCGGATTGCAGTTGACCATGATGGTTTCATAGCCGTCCTCGCGCATGGCAAGTGCGGCGTGAACACAGCAGTAGTCGAACTCGATGCCTTGGCCGATGCGGTTGGGGCCACCGCCCAGCACCATGATCTTCTTGTTGGTGGTGGGCGCGGCTTCACACTCGTCCTCGTAGGTCGAGTACATGTAAGCCGTGTTCGTGGCGAACTCGGCGGCGCAGGTGTCCACCCGCTTGTAGACGGGACGCACGTTGAGTGCCCGGCGCGCCTCCCGCACGGCCTTTTCCTGCGTCCGCAGGAGCTTGGCCAGGCGGCGATCGGAAAAGCCCTTTTTCTTGAGCGCGCGCAGCGTACCGGCGTCGATGGCAGCCAGCGCGCCATCCCCCTTTTCATCGGTCAGCTTGTCCAGATCCAGTTCGATCTTCACGATCTCTTCGATCTGCACCAGGAACCATTTGTCGATCTTGGTGAGGTCATGCACCTCGTCGACCGACAGGCCCATGGCGAAGGCATCGCCCACATACCAGATGCGCTCGGGACCCGGCTCGCCCAGTTCCTTTTCCAGCAGTTCGCGGTCCTGCGTCTTTTCATTCATGCCGTCCACGCCGACTTCCAGGCCACGCAACGCCTTCTGGAAAGACTCCTGGAACGTGCGGCCCATGGCCATGACCTCGCCCACCGACTTCATCTGCGTGGTCAGGCGGCTGTCGGCCGTGGGGAACTTCTCGAATGCAAAACGTGGAATCTTGGTGACCACGTAGTCGATCGAGGGTTCGAACGATGCGGGCGTAGCGCCGCCCGTGATTTCGTTCTTCAGTTCGTCGAGCGTGTAGCCCACCGCGAGCTTCGCCGCGACCTTGGCGATCGGAAAGCCCGTGGCCTTCGATGCCAGGGCCGACGACCGCGATACGCGTGGATTCATCTCGATGACGATCATGCGACCGTCTTTCGGATTCACCGAGAACTGCACGTTGGAGCCACCGGTATCCACGCCGATCTCGCGCAGCACCGCGAGGGACGCGTTGCGCATGATCTGGTATTCCTTGTCGGTCAGCGTTTGCGCAGGCGCCACCGTGATCGAGTCGCCCGTGTGCACGCCCATCGGATCGAGGTTCTCGATCGAGCAGATGATGATGCAGTTGTCCGCCTTGTCGCGAACCACTTCCATCTCGTACTCTTTCCAGCCGAGCAGCGATTCTTCGATCAGCAGTTCGTTGGTGGGCGAAGCCTCCAGCCCGCGCTTGCAGATGGTCTCGAACTCTTCAGGGTTGTAGGCAATGCCGCCGCCGGTGCCGCCCAGCGTGAAGCTGGGACGGATCACCGTGGGAAAGCCCACGGTCTTTTGCACCGTCCACGCCTCGTCCATGCTGTGGGCGATGCCGGAGCGGGCCGAGCCCAGGCCAATGCGGGTCATCGCATCCTTGAACTTGAGGCGGTCTTCCGCCTTGTCGATCGCCTCGGGCGTGGCGCCAATCAGCTCCACCTTGTACTTGTGCAGCACGCCATTGCGCCACAGGTCGAGGGCGCAATTGAGCGCCGTCTGCCCGCCCATCGTCGGCAGGATCGCGTCGGGGCGCTCCTTGGCGATGATCTTCTCGACGGTCTGCCACGTGATGGGCTCGATGTAGGTCACATCGGCGGTGGCCGGGTCGGTCATGATCGTCGCAGGATTGCTGTTGATCAGGATGACTTTGTAACCTTCCTCGCGCAGGGCCTTGCAGGCCTGCACGCCGGAATAGTCGAATTCGCAGGCTTGGCCGATGATGATGGGCCCGGCGCCGATGATGAGGATCGATTTGAGGTCTGTGCGCTTCGGCATTATTTCTTCTCCATCAGCGCAGTGAAGCGGTCAAACAGGTAGGCGATGTCGTGCGGGCCGGGCGAGGCCTCGGGGTGGCCCTGGAAACAGAACGCGGGCTTGTCCGTGCGCTCCAGGCCCTGCAGCGTGCCGTCGAACAGGCTGATGTGCGTGGGGCGCAGCGTCGACGGCAGCGACTCCATCTCCACGGCAAACCCATGGTTCTGGCTGGTGATGCTGACACGGCCGTTGTCCAGGTCCTTCACGGGATGGTTCGCGCCATGGTGGCTGTTGTCCATCTTGAAGGTCTTCGCGCCGCTGGCCAGGGCCATGATCTGGTGGCCCAGGCAGATGCCGAAGGTGGGCACGCCGGCATCGATGATCTGGCGCGTGGCTTCGATGGCGTAGTCGCACGGCGCCGGATCGCCAGGGCCGTTGGACAGGAACACGCCATCGGGCTTCATGGCCAGCACCTCGGCTGCCGGGGTCTTGGCCGGAACCACGGTGAGTCGGCAGCCGCGCTCGGCCAGCATGCGCAGAATGTTCTTCTTCACGCCGTAGTCGTAGGCCACCACGTGAAAGCGCGGAGCGGCAAGGGTGCCGTAACCCGAACCGAGCTTCCACTCGGTCTGGTCCCACGGATAGGCCGCGGAGGTGCTCACCACCTGGGCCAGATCCAGGCCCTTCATGCTGGGTGCCGCCTTGGCGGCGGCCAGGGCCTCGTCGATGCGCGCCTGGGTCACCGCTTCGCCGGCCGCAAGCCCGACGATGGCGCCGTTCTGCGCTCCGTGGGTGCGCAAGATGCGCGTGAGCTTGCGGGTGTCGATGTTGGCGATGGCAACGGTCTTCTCGCGCACGAGGTACTGCGAGAGAGTTTCGGTGCTGCGGAAATTGCTGGCCAGCAACGGCAGGTCTTTGATGATCAAGCCTGCGGCATGGACCTTGTCGGCTTCGATGTCCTCGGTATTGACACCGTAGTTGCCGATGTGCGGATACGTCAGGGTGACGATCTGCTGGCAGTAGCTCGGGTCGGTGAGGATTTCCTGGTAGCCGGTGATCGCGGTGTTGAACACCACTTCGCCGACCGTGGTGCCGGTGGCACCAATCGAATTGCCGATAAAGACCGTGCCGTCTGCGAGCGCCAGGATGGCGGGCGGGAAGGATCCCTGTAGAGACAAAAGCACTGGGTTCTCCGAATGGTTACGGGTCGCCCGGAGTCCGCAGGAAGACATTCCTGAAGACTGCTGCTTGTTGGGGGATTGCTTTGGTTGCTGCCGGGCGACGTTTTTGCGGGAAAGCCTCCAATTGTAGCCTCACTGAAAGAGCATCCCGACTTCCGCGGCCCATTCAGCCCACGCAAACCGGATCCGGCGATGCAACGATCGTCAGCGAGCAGGCTCTTTTGTCCTACACCACGACGGCCGAGGCCCCCTGAAAGATCGCAGCGGTTGGCATCCTGCGGCGCCCGCCCCCCTCGCCGCTCGCCCCCTCTCCTTGCAATGCCGCTTGCCAAATCCGATGAAAGCATCCACCACGCATTCTGCCCAACACAGTCTTCAGCGGCTCGGGCAGTGGCTCACCGTCATGGGCTACCGGTTCGTCACGGTAACGCCGCTCACGCACCAGAGAGTGCTTGCAAGGCCGCACGTCCCTGAGGCTTCGGACCTGCGTGACGCATTTGGATGGAACCGACCTTTTCCAAAAGACCAGCTTCCCCCAGATCTATCAACCGCTCTGCTGGACGATGGCTGGCTGCAGTCCGCCCCAAACGGGCTGTTGCAAAGCAACGTTCGGTTCAGTTCGCTCGATGGATTCCTCTTTGCCCACTCCGCCTTTCCGACGGCGCAAGAGGATGCCGTTTTCTTCGGGCCGGACACCTACCGGTTTGCAAGTTTCATCCGCCATCAGTTGCGAATGCAGCCGCAGCCGGAATCGCCACGCATTGCCGATGTCGGGTGCGGCGCCGGGCCGGGAGGACTCGTCGCGGCGAGGGCGTGGCAGGCGCAGCCCAACGGATGCGAGATCGTCCTGGTGGACATCAATCCCAGCGCGCTCTTGCACGCGAAAGCCAATGCAGCAGTCGCCGGCTACCCCTACGCGCAGTGCGTTCAAAGTGACCTCTTCTCCGAGGTCGCCGGCAGGTTCGATCTCATCGTCTCCAACCCGCCCTACTTGGTGGACGATGCCAACCGCACGTACCGGCACGGAGGTGGACAGTTTGGAGAAGCGCTTTCCGAGCGCATTTTGAAAGAGAGCCTCGATCGCTTGACGCCCACCGGCCGCCTGCTGCTCTACACCGGCTCGACCATCGTCGAAGGACGCGATGCTTTGCGCGACTCCGTTGTCGCCTACGCCGCGGCCCACGACTGTGCGGTGCACTATGAAGAACTGGACCCCGATGTCTTCGGAGAGGAACTGGAAGGGCCGGCCTATGCCAAGGCGGATCGGATCGCGGCCGTCGGCGTGGTGGTGCAAAGGCGGGCTGCATGAGATTTCTGGGCATTGGGCAGACCAACGACCTGGCGGCCATGTATGGCGGCCTCCAGCACCGCGGCCACGAGGTGCGGGTCGTGATTAAAGACCCTGCGTGCCACGACGTCTTCCAGGGCATCCTGCAGCGCGTCGAAGGATGGGAAAGCGAACTGGGATGGATCAAGGCGGCTGGAAACGAAGGCGTGATCCTCTTCGAATCCGCGACCCAGGGCGAATTGCAGGATGCATTGCGTGCGGAAGGCTTTCAGGTCATCGGCGGCAGCGCCCTCGGCGATCGACTGGAGGCGGACCGCGCCTTCGGGCAGAGTGCCTTGCAGGCCGCGGGACTGCAGGTAGCGGGCTGCCACCGTTTCACCGACTATGGCGAAGCGATGGTGTTCCTCGATGACCATCCCGCACGTTATGTACTCAAGTTCAACGGGGCCTCCGGCGAGCGCACGCGCAACTACGTCGGCCAGTCCAGCAACGGCGCCGACGTGCGCGCCCTGCTGGCCATGCACGCGGGCAAAACCCGAGTGGACCAGGCCGAGGCACCGGACTTCATCTTGATGGAGTTCATCGATGGGATCGAGATCGGGGTCGGCGGGTATTTCAACGGCCATCACTTTCTGTCGCCCGTGTGTGTCGATTTCGAGCACAAGCGGTTTTTCCCGGGCGACCTGGGCGAACTCACCGGAGAGATGGGCACCATCGTGAGCTACCACGAAAGTGCGCGCCTGTACGACACCGTCCTGCGTCCCCTGCTGTCCATGCTGCGGGATGGCGGTTACTGTGGCTACATCAACGTGAACCTCATCGCCAACGAAAACGGGCTGTGGCCCCTCGAATTCACTTGCCGGTTCGGCTACCCGGGTTTCGCGATTTGCGAAGCGCTTCACGATGATCCGTGGGACGCCATCTTTCGCCGAATGCTGCGCCGCGACACGTTGGACTTCGGTACGAAAAAGGGTTTTGCCTGCGGCGTGGTTCTTACAGTCCCGCCGTTTCCCTACCGGCATGGGTATGCGGAACTGTCCAAGGGTTTGCCGGTGTTCCTGGATCCCTCCATCACGCAGGCACAGCGAGACAGCCTGCATTTTTCAGAGGTGGCTCTGCATCAGGGACAGCTGGTGGCGAGTGGCTCATGCGGCTACCTGGGCGTTGCCACGGGCGTGGGCGCAACAGTGCATGCCGCCAACCTGGCCGCCCTGGATTGCGTTCGCCAAGTGATCGTGCCCAACCTGCGGTACCGTAGCGACATTGGCGCGCGGCTGCACGGGGGCGAATTGCAGCAACTGCGCTCGTGGGGCTGGCTGCAGGGGAAGCCATCGGCGGCGTAGGACCTTGCCGACCGGGGTTCGCGCCATCTGGTGGTTTCTGCCTTCTTTCCAGCATCGCAGCATGGGTCCACTCCTCCAGCCCATCGCCAACGATGCTTGCACAAAAAATTCTTCCCTCCGTCGACCACCATGGCAGCCAAGCACCTCGGGCTGACGATGCGCAGCGCCCGAATGCCGCCGGCCCCTATCGCCGTCTCTACGAAGCGCTGCTCACGCCGTCCCCCACGCTGCAAACCCGCCAGCACGCCGCCCAGTGGCTGCAGCGGCTGATGGACGATAGCAAAGACGTCCCCAGCGCATTGTGCGAAGCACCCGAGGACCTGCATGCGTGGGCCCGCGCAAACGCCCAGTCTGTGGCGCAGCGCTATCAAACCTACCTGGATGGGCGGCGCGCAGGCGGCGAGCGCCAGTATTTTCACAACCGCGCCCATGCACTCAACTTTCTGGCATCGGTGGCGCCAACCAAGCTGGTGGACGGGTCCTGGCTATACGGTCTGGCGCAGCATTCATCGACTGAACGGCTGCGCCCCCTGCTCCAGACCTACCTCGAAGAACTCGGAGACGGCGTGCCGCACAAGAACCACGTCACGCTCTATCGCCAATTGATGCGCCGGCACGGCCTTCAGCAAGACCTGCAACTGGACAATGCCAATTATCTGCAGGGCGCGGTGCAATTGGCCCTGGGATGGAATGCCGAGCATTTCCTGCCGGAGGTCATCGGCTTCAACCTGGGCTATGAACAGTTGCCGCTGCACCTGCTGATCACGGCGTACGAGCTCAACGAGCTTGGGATCGACCCCTACTACTTCACGCTTCACGTCACGGTCGATAACGGCGACAGCGGCCATGCATGGCAAGCTTGCGAAGCAGTGCTTCAGATGATGGAAGTCCAGGCAGACCGCAAGCAGTTTTGGCAGCGCGTTCGCGCCGGGAGCAAGCTCGCAGACGCCGGGCGTGGCACGCAGGAGGTCATCGCATCTTTTGACGCCAGGGCCGAAGTGGTAAAAATCTTCGAAAGAAAGGCACCGGCCGGTGCAGGCATGCACTCCGACTATTGCCGCATTGGCGGGCGCACCGTCAACGATTGGCTGGGCCCCAGGGCAACATCGATGCATTGCTCGACGCGCTGGTGGACGGCGGGTGGATCCGACTCGGCGCGCCGGTGGCGCAAAGCCGATTCTGGAACCTGCTTCAAGGAGAACGCGCGGAAATGTTCGGCGTGTTCACGGGATATGAGTTGCAGGTGATCCACGACTGGATTCGTGGCGAGGACAGCCGCGACGGACAGGACTATGCCCAGCCCGCCTCGGCCAACCAGACGCGCAGACTGCCCTCGTTCAGAGCCCTGGCACGCCACCGCTCGGTGAGCCCTTTCGCGGCCAGCGCAGAGCCTGTACTGGACCCCGAACTGAATCAATTCAATGAACAACTCCAGTCACTGGAAGGAGAGCAGCGCCGACAGTTCCTCAGCGCCGCGCTGTCTCCCGCGACGCATTGGACTTCGACAGGGTTGCTGGCCACCCGGCTCTTCATCAACGAAGGCTGGGCGGCCTGACCGCTGGAGCGACCATTGCCCTGAGACGGCGGTGGACCGCAAAGACTTACGGGGGTGATGGCATCTGCAGCAACGAAGGGTCGCTGCCGATCGCATTCAACTGTCCGTCTCCGCCGATGCGAAAGTGCGCGTTCTGACCGGTCGCAATCGCCACGCAGGCGGCAAAGCAGTGGGCCGGCAAGATCAATGTGCCGATGGCGTCGGTTGTCGTGACTTCAAAGCCCGCAGGAGCCGCAGGTTCGCCGAGGGTGAACCCGATCAGCAGCATCTGCCCCAGACCTGCCACCTTGGCGCCGATAAGCTCGATGCAACCCACTGCCTGTTCGACCACCCAGCCAGAAGTGGCATAGGGGGCATGCCCGCCGAGGGCAATGGTGCGCACTCCCCGCGCTTTGATGACGCTGTACTGCTCCCACTCAGGCGCGAGATGGAGCGGAGAAAATTGCTGAAAGAGCCCGCGGTGGCGCGGGGCGCGCGTGGGGTAGTTGGTGTTCATGGATTGCCTCATGGAATAGGATTTATGGCGCGTCCCACCCTCCTGGACAGCCTACGGAACGAATGCCTGGGCTTGCGCAGGAATGCGGGTTCGACAGGTGCAGCGCTTCCAACGGCAATCGATGTGCCACCCATCTGTTTTCAGCGGTAGCCCCCGAACAAATCGTCTGCACCACAGCGCTGGATTCAACGGCTTTGGGGGCCTGAATCGCGACCTGCGCCCTGCGGCGCGCGAGTCGCTCCGTTGGGTTTCGTGCTGGAAGCGCTGTCCGACAGAGTGGCCTCCGCATCAGCTGACGCACCGGCTTTGGCACCGCCAGAATTCGAGTTGCGGCGACTATGGCTCTTGGCGCCAGCGGCGCGGGCTTCTTCGGAGGTGAACTGATGCGCCGTGCCCTTTTGATGCGCCGCCTGCCCACCCTTGCTTGAAATTTCACGTTGCTTTGCCGCATCCATGGCGGCGAAGCCACGATTGCTACTGGATGGATTGCCTTGGTTGGCCATTTCGATACTCCTTCAATGTGCTCCCGTGGAGGGGAGCGGCCCAGGCCTGGCAGTCAAACCAGGCTTGGCACGGCAGAGGCAATCGACATGCCCGGCACCTGCAGGCCCCCTTGCGCAACTACCGGTCGACGTCTGCCTGGATTGCTCGCTTGACACAACGCGCAGCCTCTTGCCTCGCATGCCTGCGGCGAGCGATACCCGCATAAAGCGTCTGCACCAGGTCAATCGCATCGCAATCCGCTTGCGCTGCACTGAACCGCATTTGCGCGCAGGCCACAGTCGTGATCCGGGGCTGCATGCCCTGCAGCACATCGACCAGCCCACACCAATGACCATCCACCGCCAACGTGCGGGAAAACAAGGTCAATCCGTCAATGGAAGCCCAGGCGAAAGCCATGATTGATCTTTGGTGAATTGGTCTTCACCCTGAGGTGCAAACCGTTGGTTCAAACGTTCCTGTGACGTTCCGGCGCCGCCGAAATGCGAAGCGCCTGCCGGTACTTGGTGACCGTGCGCCGGGCGACCGAAAACCCCTGCTGCGCCAGCAGGCCGGCAATCGCCGCATCGGACAAAGCATGTAAGGGCGACTCGGCCGCAATCAACTCCGACACCAGCTCCTTGACGGCCGCAGGAGCGCAGGTGGTGCCATTGCGCGTAGACAAGCCGCGCGAGAAAAAATACTTGAGTTCATGCAAGCCGAACGGGGTCGCCAAGAACTTGTTGTTGGTGACACGGGACACGGTGGATTCGTGCACCCCCACTTCCTGCGCGATCTGCTGCAGCTTCAGCGGTTTGAGCGCCAACGGGCCATGCTCGAAAAACGCCTGCTGGTGCCGCCCGATGGCTCGCGCCACCGCCAGGATGGTGGCAAAGCGCTGCGCCACGTTACCCACCAACCAACGCGCTTCCTGCAGGCAGGCGCTCAACGCCGCACTCTCACCATGGCGCTTGCGCTGCTGAAACATCCGCGCATAGGCGGAATGCACCCGAAGGCGAGGCATCACAGCATCGTTGAGAACCATTTGCCAACCTCTCCCGCCTCTCACAGCCACGATGTCAGGCACCGCAAGCGGCACATCGTCTTGCAGGAAGGCGCGGCAAGGACTGGGGTTGAGCGCGCGAATCTTCGCGCAAACCGCTGCTGCAGCCTCGCGCGACACCCCCAGCGCCTCGGACAGCCGTGTGGGGTCGCGCAACGCCACGGCTTTCAGGTGGCCTTCAATGGCACGACGCACCAGATCCCGGGTCGTCACGCACTCCATCGTGTGCAATTGCAATAGCAGGCAATGCCGCAGGTCCACGGCGGCAACGCCTGCTGGATCCAGCCCCTGGACCCGGCGCCACGCCATGCGGATTTCCTGCCCATCCGGTTCCGGAGACAGGGCCATGGTGTGCACCGCCTGCTCGATCTCTTCAAACCCGCCGCGCAGGTAGCCATCGTCGTCCAGCGATTCGATGACCGCCTTTGCCAACAGCAGATCCCGCTCCGGCAGACGAAGCAGGTCCAGTTGCCCATGCAAATGGGCTCGCAATGAAATGGGCGCTGCTGAACGCTCCCAGGCCCTCTCCCCATCGCTGTCGGCAGACGGGATCCGGCCGCTGCCAGATGACGGACTCCAGTCGCTCGGCGGCGCGTGCGGCACCGTCTGCATATCCCGCTGCGCATCGCCATCCTCGACTTCCAACAGCGGATTGCTCTCCACCGCCTCCCGCACGGCGCGTGCGAAATCCTGTGAGGACATCTGCAGCAGGCGCACGGCATGCTGCAAGCGGGGCGAAGCATTCTGGGTGAGTGCTGCGGAAGTGCTCAGACTAAGCTGGCTCATCGAAGATCCATGGGTTGGGGAGCATCCCATGCAACAAAGCAAGGCATATGCCACACCACGCATGGCTTGGAAAGAGCTCACCCAGCCTCGAAAACCAGCACTTGGCGCTATCCTTTAATGCAGGCATGTTGCTCAACCGGTAGAGATTGCCGCAATTCCTGCCGGTTTCGCCCACGGGTTCGTTGCCTGGCCCGGTTCTTACCGGCACTGACTGGCATGCGGCATGCTGCGGCACTGGCGCCCGGCAACACCATCACGAGCGGAACGCCCTCGCCCATCATGAATGACACCTCCACACCCATCCCGACAGCAGCGCCTCACCCCGCCGCAGCGCCCCCCGTTGCAGCGCCGCCGTGGCTTTCCATGGCTGGTGTGGGGCATGAATTGCGCACCCCGCTGGGCGCACTGTCCGCAGCGCTGGAGGTGATTGCGCTCGCCCCCCATCCAATGCCCATCCAGAGCGAAGCGTGCGCGGTGGCCGCTCGGCAGACACGGCATCTGTCTTCGCTGCTGGAAGACCTGCAGGACGTGCTGGCGGCGCGCGAGGGGCGCATGGAACTGCGGCGTGTGCCGCTGGACTTCTCGGGTCTGGTGCGGCAGGCCTGGGAGGCATTGGTGAACTCCAACAGGGGTTATGCCTGCACCCAGCAGATCGCTGCCGACCTGCGGGTCATGGCAGATCCTCGCCTGATGCGCCGGGCGATGGATCAGATGCTTTGCCGGGCGTGCAAAGCGGCGGCCCCGGGCATGCGCATGGACTTGAACGTGTTCAGGCAAGGGGACGAGGTGCGCGTGGAAGTTCGCGGCCTGCCCAACGACCACATGGAGCGGCCCTCGGGAGCCGCATGCCTGCTGGCTCTGCATGTGCGGGCCGGCGCACCTGCCACCTTGGCAGACCTTCTTGCCGACCATGTCATTGCACTGCATGGGGGACGCACTCCATCGCCCTCCGATGGACCGCTGCAGTATCTCGCGCTGCCCTGCCTCGCAGAAACGCCACCACCGCCAGCCCGACTGCGGCGCCTTAAGGTGCTTGTCGCACTGCACGGCGCGCAAGATCGCCAGACAGCAGTGCAAACTCTGGAGCGCCAGGGATATACCGTGCTGGACGGCGGGGCGACCCAGCCGGCGCTGGACCTGTTGCTGCAGCACGTGCCCGATCTGGTTCTTGCAAATGCTCAGCCTGCCAAAGAGGCGCGCGAGTTTGCAGCCGCCGCGCGGGAGACCGGGTATGCCGGCCGCATGGTGGCCGTGGCAGCCGCCATGCCTTGTGCTCAGGAAGAGGCGTTGGATGCAGCCGGCGCCCGGCGCGCAGGCTTTGACGCATGGGCCGCCTGGGGCCAGTGGCCCCAGGTGCTGACGGACGCGCTGGAACGCGGAAGCGGTTGACCGCTGTACGTTCGTTTACACCCATGGCAGCGATCGCTGCAAATAATTCCTCTTTTTCAAATTCTTACTCGGGGAGATTTGCATGGCCCATGCCCTGGTAGTGGAAGACGATGCCGACTCCGCGCGCATGCTTGCGAGCTTGTTGCACACTGGCGGATTCACGGCAGCCACGGCCTCTTCGCTCCGGGATGCGCGCCGTCAGATTGCCCTGCAGCGCCCCGACATCGTGCTGCTCGACCTGCAGTTGCCCGACGGCAATGGGCTGTCCCTGTGCGAGGAGGCCGAACTGCTCTCGTATTCGGAAGTGGTGCTGATCACTGGCCACGCCAGCCTGGACACATCGATCCAGGCCCTTCGCCTGGGCGCTGCGGATTACCTTATCAAGCCGGTGGATACGCAACGGCTCAATGCCGTGCTCTCCCGCGCTCGCTCGCCCTCCACCCTGCTGGCCGAGATTCAGGACATGCGCCTGCAGTGGGAATCGACCGGCCGCTTCGGCCACCTGCTGGGCCGGTCGCCCATCATGCGCGAGGTGTACGAGCAGATCGCATGCGTGGCCGGCACCTCGGTCTCGGTGTTCGTGACAGGGGAAAGCGGCTCTGGGAAGGAGCTGGTTGCCCGCACCCTCCATGACCTCAGCCGGCGACGCGACGGTCCTTTTCTGGCGGTGAACTGCGGCGCGATCTCGCCCCAGCTGATCGAGAGCGAAATCTTTGGCCACGAGCGGGGCAGCTTCACGGGGGCGGACCGACAGCACCTGGGGTTTTTCGAGCGCGCCAATGGCGGCACCCTTTTCCTGGACGAGATCACCGAGATGCCGCTGGAGCTGCAGGTCAAGCTCTTGCGCGTACTGGAGACCGGCACCTTCCTGCGCGTAGGCTCCACCGAGGCGCGGCACACCGATGTGCGCATCGTGGCTGCCAGCAACCGCAACCTGGCCCAGGCCGTGGTGGATGGCGCGTTGCGGGAAGACCTGCTCTACCGCCTCAACGTGTTCCCGCTGCACCTGCCGCCCCTGCGGGACCGGCTGGAAGACCTGCCCCTGCTGGCACAGCATTTCCTGGACGACATCGCAGCACGTGAGGGGGGCCGAAAGACGCTGACCGCCGCCGCCCTGGAGCGCCTGGCGGAATACCGGTGGCCCGGCAACGTGCGCGAGTTGCGCAACGTGCTGCAGCGCGCCTTCGTGATGACGCAAGAAGGGCCGGTGACCGAGCGCTGGTTGCCGCGCGACCTCGTGCCTTCGCAGCCACCGCTCCCACTGCCACCGCTTGCGCCGCAGCAACGCGAGATGGCACCGATGGCCGACGGCGCTGCCGCCTCCACCGAACTGCGGCTGCCGCTGGGCAGCTCGCTGGCGGAAGTGGAGCGGGCGCTGATCCTCGCCACCTTCGCTCACTGCGGGCAGCGGCGCGAGCAGACCGCCGCCATGCTGGGCATCAGCATGAAGACGCTGTACAACCGGCTGAAGGAATACGGCGACGGCGCCTGACCGGCTGGCGGTGGCCGTCACCAGGCCTGGCCTTCTCAAGGGCGGCAACATCGTCCGGGCTCCAAGCCTGCGGCCTGAACGCCGGTACAACCCGTTGTCCGGTCATACATCCTGAATCCAGAACCCGCCATGCGCCGGGCACACTGGGCGCGCACGCCATCGCCCGCCCCAGCAGTCCGCGCGCGTCTCCGCGCGCAGTGGCCGCTCCCCCGGCAAGCCCAACCCATATACGGCATCGAACGAACCCCGCGCATGCTTTCCGCCGTGGCCCACCAGACCACGCCGTCGAACGCGAAAGCCCACGATCGATAATCGGCATTCACTAGAAAGACGCCAACATGGATGACTCGCTGACCACCCCCGACGAAGCCGAAGAGCATGTGGGAGAGGCGCTGGACAGCGTGGCGCCGGCGCGGGCCTATCACATGTTGCCGCTGATCGGTCTGGGTGGTTCGGCGGGCAGCATCCCGGCCCTGCAGACCTTTCTGCAGTCCATGCCCGAAGACCCCGGACTGGCTTTTGTCGTCATCCTGCACCTGTCGCCCGACCACGACAGCGAGCTGGCCGAAATCCTGCAGCGCAGCACCTCCCTGCAAGTGATGCAGGTGCGCGAGACCTGCAAGGTCCAGGTCAACACCGTCTACGTCATCCCGCCTGGCAAGGTGCTGCGCACCTATGACGGCTTTCTGCAGCTGGCCGATCTGCCGAGCCCGCGCCATGGCCATGTGACCGTGGACCTGTTCTTTCGCATGCTGGCCGACACCCACGGTCCGCATGCCACGGCCATCGTGCTGTCCGGCATGGATGGCGACGGTGCCATTGGCATCAAGCGCATCAAGGAGCGGGGCGGACTCACCATCGCCCAGGACCCGGACGAGGCGGAGCACAGCAGCATGCCCCGCTCGGCGCTGGCCACCGGCATGGTGGACTGGACGCTGCCCGCGGCGGCCATGCCCGGCCGGCTGCTGGAGTACTACCGGCTGGAGCGCCGCCTGAAGCTGCCTTCGGAGAAGGGACCCCCGCCCATGGAAAACCCGATTCCCCATGGCATGGCCACAGAAGCGGCCCTGCGCGACGTGCTGATCTTCCTGCGAACGCGGACCGGCCGGGACTTCGCCTACTACAAGCGGGCCACCATCCTGCGGCGCATCGGCCGGCGCATGCAGGTCAACGGCATCGCCGATCTGCCGGGCTATCTGGATTGCCTGCGCACGCGGCCCGGTGAGGCTGGGGCGCTGCTGCAGGACCTGCTCATCAGCGTGACCAACTTCTTTCGCGATGGCGAGTGCTTCAGTGCGCTGGAGGCGCACATCGGGGGGCTGTTTGCCGGCAAGGGGCCGGGGGACTCGCTCCGTGTGTGGGTGGCCGCCTGCGCCACGGGCGAGGAGGCCTACTCCATCGCCATCTTGCTCAGTGAATACGCACGCAAGGTGGATGCAGCGCCGGTGATCCAGGTCTTCGCCAGCGATCTGGACGACGAGGCCATCGGCATCGCCCGCGAGGGGCTCTACCCCACGACCATCGAGGCCGACGTGTCGGAAGAACGGCTGCGCCGGTATTTCGTGAAGGAGCACCGCGGCTACCGGCTTCGCCGCGAAATCCGTGAAATGGTGCTGTTTGCGGTGCATGACGTGCTCAAGGATTCGCCGTTCTCGCGGCTCGACCTCGTCACCTGCCGCAACCTGCTGATCTACCTGAACCGCAACGCCCAGCACCGCGTGTTCGACACCTTCCATTTCTCGCTCAAGCCCCGCGGGCTGATGTTTCTGGGCTCGTCGGAATCCGTCGAAGACAACAGCCCCCTGTTTGTCGTGCTCGACAAGAAGCACCGCATCTACAGCCACCGCCCCGCCTCGCGCTCGGGCATGCCAGGGCACTCCGCGCCCGGCACCGTCTCGCTCGCCATGGAGGCGCAGCACGCCGCGCGGTCCGGCCCGGTGCTGGCCGGCCCGGCCTTCACCTCGACGCCCCCGGCCTCGCGCGATCTGCCGCCCCTCGATGGCCGCAGCCACAGCTGGGGTGAGCTGCATTTCCGGCTGCTGGAGAAGATCGCGCCGCCCTCCGTGCTGATCGATGCCGGCCACGACATCGTGCACCTGTCGCCCAACGCCGGCGAGTTCCTGCGCTTTCAGGGCGGCGAGCCCAGCCGCAACCTGCTGCGCGCCATCCACGAGGACCTGCGCATCGAAGTGCGCGCGGCGCTCTACCAGGCGGCGCAGCGCAAGATGGCCGTGGAGACCCCGCCCGTGGCCGTCACCCATGCCGGCAGCGAAATGGTGCTGGTGGTCCGCATCGTCCCGTTCCACGAGGCGCCGGGTTTTCATCTGGTGATCATCCAGCCCGCGTCGGCGCTGCAGCCGCTGCTGCCCATGCCGGTGCGGCCCATGTCGGTCTCCGAGCCCCTGGCGCAGCACCTGGAGCAAGAACTGGAGCGCATGAAACTGCACCTGCGCGACACGGTCGAGCAGTACGAGGTGTCCACCGAAGAACTCAAGGCCAGCAACGAAGAGCTGCAGGCCATGAACGAAGAGCTGCGCTCGGCCACCGAGGAACTCGAAACCAGCCGAGAAGAACTGCAGTCGATCAACGAAGAGCTCACCACCGTCAACCACGAGCTCAAGAGCAAGGTCGATGAACTCGGCCACTCCAACAGCGACATGCACAACCTGATGGACGCCACCGCGATCGCGACGGTGTTCCTGGACCGCGAGCTGTGCATCACCCGCTTCACCCCCTCGGCGATCACGCTGTTCAAACTGATTCCCACTGACATCGGCCGCCCGCTGTCCGATCTGGCAACCCACCTGGACTACCCGGAGATGACCTCCGATGCCCGCCGCGTCCTGGAGCGGCTGGTGCCGATGGAGCGCGAGGTCGGCAAGGGCAGCGGCCAGTGGTTCCTGGTCAGGGCCCTGCCCTACCGCACGCTGGACGACCGCATTGCCGGGGTGGTGCTCACCTTCGTGGACATCACCGAACGCAAGCACAGCCAGGAGGCCTTGCGCGTCTCGCAGGACCGATTCAGTCTCATCGTCAGCCAGGCGACGGCCGGGGTGATGGAGGTGTCGCTGGACGGGCGCATCGAATTCACCAACCGCAGCTACCGCGAACTGCTGGGCTATTCCGAGGCCGACATCGTGGGCATGTCGCTGCTCGACCTCGTCCACCCCGACGACCGGGCCGAGAGCGCACGGCTGTTCGAGAAGCTCGCCCGCCACGGCGAGCCGTTCCAGGTCGAAAAGCGCTGCCTGCGCAAGGACGGCTCAGTGATCTGGACCTTCAACAACGTGAGCCGCCTGTCGAATGTGCAAGGCCGTGCGGACGCTGCCTTGGTGATGTGCACCGACGTGACGGAACGCAAACGGGCGGAGGAAGCCCTCAGCCGCAGCGAGGAGCAGTTGCGGCTCATCGTGGAGAACGCCGTCGAGTTCGCCATCTTCTCCACCGACCCGCAGATGCGCGTGACCCGCTGGAACGTGGGCGCCGAGCGCCTGCTCGGCTACCCCGAGGCCGAGGTGCTGGGGCAGCCCGCCGACATCATCTTCACCGACGAAGACCGCGCCCTGGGCGCACCGCAGATCGAGGTGCGCCAGGCGCTGACCGATGGCCGCGCCATGGACGACCGCCTGCACCGCCGCAAAGATGGCACCACCTTCTGGGCCAGCGGGGTGTTGATGCCGATGCTCGACGATGGCGCCGTGGTCGGCTTCGTCAAGATCCTGCGCGACCAGAGCCGTGCCCGCCAGGCCCAGGAAGACCTGGAGACCAGCCGGGCCGAACTGGTCGAGGCCCTGCGGCAGAAAGAAGCCGCGCACTCGGCCTTGGAAGCCGCAGACGCTGCCAAGGACCGGTTCCTGGCCGTGCTGTCGCACGAACTGCGCAACCCTCTCGCCTCCATCCGCAATGCCGCAGAGGCGCTGCAGTCGGGGCAGTTGAACCACGAGGAGCGGGCCCAGTCGTCCAGCATCCTGGACCGGCAATCCGCCGCCATGAAGACGCTGCTGGACGACCTGCTGGACGTCTCGCGCCTGCGGCTGGGGCGCCTGGCCCTGCACCGCCGCCGCATCCTGCTGTCCGAGGTCGTGGACATGGCCATCGAAACCACCAGGCCCGCCATCGAAGCTGGCGCGCACCGGCTGGAGGTGGTGCTTCCGCACATGCCGGTGGTACTCGATGCGGACCCGGTGCGCCTCAGCCAGGTGCTGTCCAACCTGCTGGCCAACGCCGCCAAATACACCCCTCCAGGTGGCCACATCGGGGTACGGGCCCAGGTGGACCAGCGCACCGCCGTGATCGCCGTGACGGACAACGGCATCGGCATGGCAGCGGACAACATCCATAGCCTGTTCGGCATGTTCGTGCAGGAAACATCCGACCTGCCCGGCGCGCGGGGCCTGGGCATCGGGCTGGCGCTCGTGCGCAGCATCGTGGAATTGCACGGCGGCCTGGTGGAAGGCTCCAGCCCGGGCCAGGGCCAAGGCAGCACCTTCACCGTGCGCCTGCCGCTGGCGCAGGCGGAGCCCCTTGCGCCGTTGCCGGAGCCCGGGTTGCCGGCCGCATTGCGCAGTCTCTCCGCCCTGGCGCCCAAGGTGCTGGTGGCCGACGACAACGCCGATGCGGCCTGGAGCATCGCCACTCTGCTGCAAATTTCCGGTTGCGAGGTACGCACCTGTTCCGACGGTCCCGCGGCGGTCGCGGCCGCCCGCGAGGGCATGCCTGACGTGGCGGTGCTGGACATCGGCATGCCGGGCATGAGCGGGCACGAAGTGGCGCGCCAGATGCGCGCCCTGCCGGGCGGCGCGGACGTGCAGCTGATCGCGTTGACCGGCTGGGGCCAGGAAGCCGACCGGAACGCTGCCGCCGAAGCGGGGTTCGACGCACACATGGTCAAGCCCGTGGAGGTCCAGCAACTCGTCGCGCTGATCGAGGCCCGCCAGCGGGACAAGGCACCGCGCTGAGTTCACCACCAGGCGCTATGTTTTTCATAGCGACATGCCCTAGTACTTATTGCGCTGGAAGCCGTTTTGATCCACGGTGCTTCGGTGGCATCCGGAATGGCTGGGCCGGCTGACAGGCCTTGCGCCCCTGACACACCCACTGGCACGCCTCCTGCCGTGCAAAGCGGCAGCGACATGCCGGCACCATCCGACAACCGCTTCGGCCACTTGGCCGCCCAATGGTCCATTGCGGCCCGGCGAAGTCCGCGCCGGTGCCATCCACCTTTGAGGAGCGACCCCAATGAGCGTCAGGCCCAGTCAGCCACAGATTCTGGAACTCCTGTCGGTGGTGCGCGAGTTCGATGTCGAGGTCGAACTGGAGCGCCGTGTCGACTTTCTCGCCCAGTACCTGGCGCGCACCGGGCGACAGACCTACGTGCTCGGGATCAGCGGCGGCGTGGATTCGCTGGTTGCCGGCTGCCTGGCGCAACGGGCCGTGGCCCGCCTGCGGGCCTCCGGAGAAAGCGTCCGTTTCATCGCCATGCGGCTGCCGTATGGCCAGCAGCGGGACGAGGCCGAGGCAGTCAGGTGCCTCGACTTCATCGCGCCCGACGAGGTGCGCACCGTGGACATCCGCGCATCGGTCGATGCCATGCAGCAAGCGCTGATCGCCTCCGGCGTGGACCTGGGCGATGCCCCGGCGGAAGACTTTCTGGTCGGCAACATCAAGGCCCGCGCCCGCATGGTGGCGCAATACGCGGTGGCCGGCGCCACCGCCGGGCTGGTCATCGGCACCGATCATGCAGCCGAGGCACTGATGGGGTTCTTCACCAAGCATGGCGATGGAGCGGCCGATGTGCTGCCGCTGGCGGGCCTGAACAAGCGCCGCGTGCGCGCGGTGGGTTTTGCATTGGGCGCTCCCCGCGATCTGGTCATGAAAGTGCCCACGGCTGATCTGGAAACACTGGCCCCGCAACGGCCCGACGAAGACGCATTCGGGGTGAGCTACGACACCATCGACGACTTCCTGGAAGGCCTGCCCATCGATCGCGAGGTCAAGCGGATCATCGTGAACACCTACCTCGCCAGCGCCCACAAGCGCGATGCCGCCGTGACTCCAACCATGGCCCGTTCAACTCTCTAGACAGGCCCCAAGCCACGGACCGCGCCAGCGAGCGAACAGAAAAAACCGCTGCAAAATTTACCGCGCGGCATGGTCCGGGCAATCGCCCATCCGCCGCGGCACTTCGTCGCCATGGTGGCCCTGTACTGCCAGCGCCGTCCGCACCGGACTGGGCCTCTCGGGTGGGGCGCGCCAGGGAACAGGCAAGGTATATGCCGTGTTTGGTTGCGTTTCATCTTCTGCGCCGCCCTGTCCGGCATGGCCATCGGCCCATTGCCCGGCCCTTCGGCACACCGCTTGCCCAGACTCCTTCAACGCCACATGGCGTTGCCTGTCGGTGAACCCGCTGGCTCAACCCCACCAGGAGCATTCATGTTTTCTCATAACAAGCGGCTGCAATACACCGTACGAATCAGCGAAACCAATCCCGGCCTCGCCAACCTGCTGCTCGAGCAGTTTGGCGGACCCCAGGGCGAACTCGCCGCAGCCTGCCGCTATTTCACCCAGGCATTGGGCGAGGACGATCCGGGCCGCAAGGACATGCTGTTCGACATCGCGACCGAAGAGCTGAGCCATCTGGAGATCATCGGAACCATCGTGGGCATGCTCAACAAGGGCGCCAAGGGCCGACTGGCGGAAGGCGTTGAAAAAGAGGGCGACCTCTATCGGTCCATCACCGGCGCAGGCAACGACAGCCACCTCACCCAGGTGCTGTACGGGGGTGGCCCAGCGTTGATCAACTCGGCAGGCGTACCCTGGACGGCAGCGTACGTCGACACCATCGGCGAGCCCACCGCCGATCTGCGGTCGAACATCGCGGCCGAATCCCGCGCGAAGATCGTGTATGAACGCCTCATCAACCTCACGGACGACCCGGGCGTGAAGGACGCGCTGACCTTCCTCATGACGCGAGAGATCGCCCACCAGAAGTCGTTTGAAAAAGCACTCTATGCCATCGAACCGAACTTCCCTCCCGGCAAGCTGCCAGGCGATCCGCGCTTCACCAGCGTGTACTTTCGCACCTCGCAGGGCGAGCCGGAAGTGCGGGGTGCGTGGAACGAAGGAGAGCGCTGGAACGTCGTTCCCCTTCCCCAGGGCGCCGAAGCGGTGGATGGCGGCGATGGCCTGGCGACCGTGGCCCTGAACGAACTGGAAGCGCCCGCCGTGGAGCAGATGGCCGCACGCACGGCATCTCAGCCCGACATGGATC
The DNA here is from genome assembly GCF_057541515.1 of Acidovorax sp. KNOB132. Taxonomy (NCBI): domain Bacteria; kingdom Pseudomonadati; phylum Pseudomonadota; class Betaproteobacteria; order Burkholderiales; family Comamonadaceae; genus Acidovorax; species Acidovorax sp. KNOB132. The sequence continues at coordinate 29,224 of NZ_BAAJYT010000002.1, read as the reverse complement.
CCACCACGGGTGCCGAACTGGGCATGGGAGAAGATCTGGACCCTGTGGGTGATGCAGGCCGTTTGCGCGGCGTGCCGAAAACGCTCGAAGACTGATGGGCAGGGCAGGCTCCTGCGGCCGTGGTGATGCCCCCGATAAGGTCATTGCCGCGGCCTGGGACCGGCCCTGAATGCCTTCTTATGGGTTTTCCCGACGGATGCGGTGGCCCCGACGGGCCGCAGCGCAGCCCACGGCAAGCCCCGCGGCGAAAGTCGCATAAAGCGTTGCCATAGACTGCTGAGAGCCGCCATGCACAAGGCCTGGAGTGCCATCAGTCGGCTCGACCCACCGCTCCAACATGCCAGCTTTGCCAGGCCCGCTGCGCCCCCGCCAAGCAAGCACCATCGTCGATGCGACGCTTGCCAAAGTCCCAGCCATCAGCCCTATGCTGATCACCGAGCGTGCAGTGGCATGCGGGCCGTGGTGGCCATGCGGCAGGCATTGCAAATCCGACGTCGGCAGAACGTGGACCTGCGTCAAAGCGATCGACAAAGGATCGCTGGCAGGAAACGACTCCTCTATTCCATGATCGAGGGCAGGCTCCGTGTGCGCGGGATTGGCCGCAGGTCTCAACGCCGGAGCAGTGCCTTCAGGCGGAGGACAAGGATGGCTTTCAGATGTCGGAAAGGGAAAGGCATCAGGGCTGCGGGTGTTCATGGGAGGACTTCTTCCAGAGACGACGACGGATGGATGAATGGGTGGCGGCGCACTGAAGGCCGTCTGGCTAGCCGTTTCGACGGGGGTCTGACGGCTCGCGGGAATCCGCAATGCCACCGCCGTCTTCCCCCTCCTTTTGCGGTGCAGGCCCTTTCTGCGGCATGCGCTGCATTGCGGGATCTGTTTCGACCAATGCCGGGCTGGGACGACCGGGGTCCTTGCGCGGCTTACCGTCCGGGGAGTCGACCTGGTTCACCATGGCTGTACCTCCGGCATGTCGGCCAATGCCACCTGGCAGGGCTGCGTTCCTGTGGCGATGCGCGTCGTGGCCGGTACCGCGTTGACGGTGCTTGAAATACCGGCTGGTCTGGTGGTTTGCATGAATTTCCTTTCCAAGGAGAAATCAGTTTGCGAACCCCTGTTCGATGCGGGTGTAGGACTGCAGCGCTCATGCCGCAGTGGCACCACAGGCCGTGATACCGAGGGCAGAACGGTTTTCGATGCACGTCCGCGGAGTCGACACGGACATGCCGGGCACGTCCACGCTCGATGGCGTATCGGCAATTGCAGTAACCAGCACGTGGGACTCGCGGGCCATTTCGATGCGATGGGCGCGACACCCACAAAGCGCTGGGCAAGAAAAAACCGCCACAGCCTGACGGTGTCAGAGTGTGGCGGTATCCTGAGTGGTGGAGCTGGCGGGAATTGAACCCGCGTCCGCAAGCCTTCTTCGGGCAGATCTACATGTTTAGCGGTCTGTTTTGATTCTCATGGCCCACGTCGCGCAGTCGCACGCTACGTGGGACACCAGTACCCTTGGATCTTGCTCCATGCCAAGGTACCCGGCACGGAACCAGCCAGCGTGAATAACCTTGCAGCCGGGAGGTCTTGCGACCCCCTTGCCCAGCCCGCTAGCATGCTGTTGCAAGGCTCACCGGTGTTTAAGCGGCGAGTGCGAAACGTTCGTCGTTTGCAGTTAGTTTTTTGAATGCAGATTTACGAGCGCCACTCAAGCTCGACATGCACCACACCGATTCCGAACCCACGTCGAAACCAGGGCAGCCCCAAGCCTCGTATTTTAAGGCGCAGAGATCAATTGCAAGACCTCGAGCGGAGATTTAATTACGGCCTGTGCGCCCCACTCGTGCACAGCGGTTTGCGTGCCGAGGTAGCCGTACAACGCAGCCACGGTGCGCATGCCGGCCGCGAGGCCCGCGACGATATCGCGCTCATCGTCGCCGACGTAGATGCAATGCGCTGGTTCGATATCCAGGCGTCTGGCCGCTTCGAGCAGGGGCTCGGGGTGCGGCTTGCTGTGTGCGGTGGTGTCGCCACTGATCACCGCACCGGCGCTACTGAACAGTGGCGTGGCCGCCACCAGCACATCCGTGAACCTTGCCGCCTTGTTGGTGACGATGCCCCAAGGCATGCCACGCCGGGTCAACTCGGCGATCATTGACTCCACACCATCGAACACTTTCGTGCGCTGCTGAATGCAGGCCTCGTAGTTGACGAAGAACTCTTCTCGCAACGCCGGAAAGTCGGGATGGGCCGTATCCATGTCGAATGCCACTGACAGCATGCCCCTGGCTCCAGCCCCTGCCATGGGCCGATACCGATCGGCAGGCAGAGACGGCAAGCCACGGTCCGTTCGCAATTTGTCGGCGGCAGCACCCAGGTCGGGAGCACTATCGATCAATGTGCCGTCGAGATCGAACAAGACGGCACGAACATGGGTAAAGACAGGTGAACTCATAAGGCGGCGCGGCGTGCAGCGAGCATGTAGTTGACCGAGGTGTCGGCACTCAGCCAATAGCGCTTGGTCAGCGGGTTGTACTCCAGTCCCCGACTGTGAACGATATCGAGGCCCGCCAGCCGACTGGCGGACGCCAATTCGCTGGGCTTGATGAATTTCGCATACTCGTGCGTGCCTTTGGGCAGCATGCCCAAAATGTATTCGGCGCCGACGACTGCCAGCATGAACGCCTTGGCATTGCGATTGATGGTGGAAAAAAAGACCCAGCCACCCGGCTTGACCAGACGCGCGCACGCTTGAATCACGGAGGCGGGGTCCGGCACGTGCTCCAGCATTTCCATGCATGTGACAGTATCGAAGGTGCCAGGTACTTCCGCGGCCAAGTCCTCCACGCTGACTTCACGGTACTGCACATGGGGTGTCCCGGTTTCCAAGGCATGCAGTTGCGCGATTCGCAATGATTTGCTGGCCAGATCAATGCCTGTTACCTGCGCGCCTTTTCTGGCCATCGAATCCGTGAGGATGCCGCCACCACATCCCACATCCAGCACCTGCTGCCCTTCTAAAGGCGATATGCCATTGATCCATTCCAGGCGCAGCGGATTAATCTGGTGCAATGGGCGAAATTCACTTTCCGGATCCCACCAGCGGTGGGCAAGTGCGGAAAATTTGGCCAGCTCTGCTGGATCGGCATTAATGTGATCGCTCATGTGGGTAGGTGCTCCAAAAGAGATGGCCCATAAAAAAAGCCCCGTTTCCGGGGCTTTTTCATGACTGATTCGGAAATCAGTTAGAAGCGCGGGTACCGACCACTTCGATTTCCACGCGACGGTTCTTCGCACGGCCTTCCTTGGTCTTGTTGTCGGCGACTGGTTGCTTCTCGCCCTTGCCTTCAGTGTAAACGCGGTTCTTTTCGATGCCCTTGGACACCAGATAAGCCTTCACAGCTTCAGCGCGGCGAACCGACAGCTTCTGGTTGTAGGCATCCGTACCGACGGAGTCGGTATGACCCACGGCGATGATGACTTCCAGGTTCACGCTCTTGACCTTGGAAACCAGGTCATCCAGCTTGGCCTTGCCTTCTGGCTTGAGCACGGACTTGTCAAAGTCGAAGAACGCATCGGCAGCGTACGTCACCTTGCTGGCCACTGCGGGAGCAGGAGGCGCTGCAGGGGCAGGCGTTGCAGCAGGTGCGGGAGCAGCAGCGGCAGGGGTAGAAGCAGGAGCCTGAGCAACCAGAGCACCATCACAACCGACAGCAGCGGTAGCAGGGGTCCAGTTGGCATCGCGCCAGCACAGTTCGTTCGTGCCGTTCTTCCACACCAGTTCGCCGGTACCGTTCTGCCAGTTGTCAACAACCTTGCCGCCGTCGGCTGCTTTGACTTGAGCGCCAGCCGAGGTAGCAAGCACAGCAGAGGCCAACAACATCGCCACTTTGTTCAGTTTCTTCATGGTTCTCCTCTTGGGGAAAAAGCCGCAGCCGCGCTGCGAATATGGACGTCATCAGTGACCATCACTAAAAACGTTGAAATGATTGTGCCATACGTAACAACGCAAAGTGGTTGCAGACGGGGCGCGCACGGTAGGACAAAAGCGCTTTACCCCTGATGTGTTGCGCACTTGCGACAAGACGTTCCGCCTAGAATGGCCCTCCTCCGCCGTCCACGCAGTTCTCCATGACACAGTTCGCCAAAGAAACCCTGCCCATCAGCCTTGAAGAGGAAATGCGGCGAAGTTATCTCGATTACGCCATGAGCGTAATTGTGGGTCGCGCGCTGCCCGATGCGCGCGACGGCCTCAAGCCGGTGCACCGGCGCGTGCTGTTCGCCATGCACGAACTCAACAACGATTGGAACCGGCCTTATAAGAAGTCCGCCCGTATCGTGGGCGACGTGATCGGTAAATACCACCCGCACGGCGATCAATCGGTGTACGACACGATTGTGCGCATGGCGCAAGACTTCTCCATGCGCCATCTGCTCGTCGATGGCCAGGGCAACTTCGGCTCGGTGGACGGCGACAACGCGGCCGCGATGCGTTACACCGAAATCCGCTTGGCGAAGATCGCCCATGAAATGCTGGCGGACATCGACAAAGAAACCGTCGACTTTGGCCCCAACTACGACGGCAGCGAAAGAGAACCGCTGGTGCTTCCCAGCAAGTTGCCCAACCTGCTGGTCAATGGCTCCGGCGGGATCGCCGTGGGCATGGCCACCAACATCCCCCCGCACAACCTCAATGAAGTGGTGGATGGCTGCCTGCACCTGCTGCACCACCCCGATGCGTCCATCGACGATCTGATGGAGATCATTCCCGCTCCTGACTTCCCCACGGCAGGGATCATCTACGGCATCAATGGCGTGAAGGACGGCTACCGCACGGGCCGGGGCAAGGTGGTCATGCGCGCACGCTGCCACTTCGAGGACATCGACCGTGGCCAGCGCCAGGCCATCATCGTGGACGAGCTGCCCTACCAGGTCAACAAAAAAGACGCTGCAGGAGCGCATGGCCGAGCTGGTGCACGAAAAGAAGATCGAAGGCATCAGCCACATCCAGGACGAATCCGACAAGTCGGGCATGCGCCTGGTGGTCGAACTCAAGCGCGGCGAAGTGCCCGAGGTGGTCCTAAACAACCTTTACAAGCAAACGCAGCTGCAGGACACGTTCGGCATGAACATGGTGGCCCTGGTGAACGGGCAGCCGCGGCTTTGCAACCTGAAGGAACTGGTCAGCGTCTTTCTGCAGCACCGCCGCGAAGTGGTGACGCGCCGCACGGTCTTCGAACTGCGCAAGGCACGCGAACGCGGCCACGTGCTGGAAGGGCTGGCGGTGGCGCTGGCCAACATCGACGACTTCATCCGGATCATCCGCGAATCGCCGACACCCCCGGTGGCCAAGGCGGAACTGATGACCCGCTCGTGGGACAGCAAACTGGTGCGCGAGATGCTCACGCGCACCCGGGCCGACGGTGGCACCGTGAATGCGGACGACTACCGGCCGGAAGGGCTGGAGCGTGAATACGGAATGGGCCAGGACGGCCTGTACCGGCTGTCCGACACCCAGGCGCAGGAAATTTTGCAGATGCGCCTGCAGCGCCTGACCGGCCTGGAGCAGGACAAGATCGTTTCCGAATACCGGGACGTGATGGCGGTGATCGAAGACCTGCTGGACATCCTGGCCAAGCCAGAACGCGTCTCCGTCATCATTGGCGAAGAGCTGACGTCCATCAAGCAGGAGTTCGGCCAGCACAAGCTCGGGGCGCGGCGCAGCGTGGTCGAATACAGTGCGCAGGACCTGTCGACCGAAGACCTGATCACGCCCACCGACATGGTGGTCACGCTCAGCCACACGGGCTACATCAAGAGCCAGCCGCTGTCCGAATACCGGGCGCAAAAGCGCGGCGGCCGCGGCAAGCAGGCGACGGCCACCAAGGAAGACGACTGGATCGACCAGCTCTTCATCGCCAACACGCACGACTACATCCTGTGCTTTTCCAACCGTGGTCGCCTCTACTGGCTCAAGGTGTGGGAAGTTCCGGCCGGCTCCCGTGGCTCGCGCGGCCGCCCGATCGTCAACATGTTCCCGCTGCAAGAAGGCGAAAAGATCAATGTGGTTCTGCCGCTGACCGGCGACATGCGGACGTTCCCGGCCGATCGCTACGTGTTCATGGCCACGAGCATGGGCACCGTGAAGAAGACGGCGCTCGATGAATTCAGCAACCCCCGCAAGGGCGGAATCATCGCCGTCAACCTGGACGATGGCGACTACCTGATCGGCGCGGCGCTCACCGACGGTGCGCACGACGTCATGCTGTTCAGCGATGGCGGCAAGGCGGTGCGTTTCGACGAAAACGACGTGCGCCCCCTGGGCCGCCAGGCCCGCGGCGTGCGCGGCATGATGCTGGAAGACGGGCAGAGCGTGATCGCCATGCTGGTGGCCGAAGACGAGACCCAGAGCGTGCTCACCGCCACCGCGAACGGCTACGGCAAGCGCACCAGCATTGTCGAATACACGCGCCATGGCCGGGGCACCAAGGGAATGATCGCGATCCAGCAGAGCGAGCGCAACGGCAAGGTCGTGGCGGCCACGCTGGTCCACGCCGATGACGAGATCATGCTGATCACCGACAAGGGTGTGCTGGTTCGCACCCGCGTGTCGGAGATCCGCGAACTCGGCCGCGCCACCCAAGGCGTGACGCTGATCGCGCTGGACGAAGGCTCGCAGTTGAGCGGCCTGCAACGCATCGTGGAAAACGACGCCAATGTGCCGGATATCGACGCCGATGAAGAAGGTGGCACGCCGCCCGCAGAAGCCTGATCCCTGCCCCATGCAAAGCGCTCCGATGGACGCTTTGCTATCACAATCATAGCAATCAGCCCTAGATAAATATGCGCTGAGGCCCTCTTTCACTTGAAACCATGAATCGCCCGTACAACTTCTCCGCCGGCCCGGCCGCCATTCCCGCCGAAGTCCTGCAGCAAGCGGCTGCCGAAATGCTGGACTGGCACGGAAGCGGCATGGGCGTCATGGAGATGAGCCACCGCGGCAAGGAGTTCTTGTCGATCTACGAACAGGCCGAAGCCGACCTTCGTGAGCTGCTGGCGGTGCCTTCGCAGTTCAAGATCCTGTTCATGCAGGGGGGCGGTCTGGCTGAGAACGCCATCGTGCCGCTGAACCTCTCGCGCGCAGCGACGGTGGACATGGTCGTCACCGGCAGCTGGAGCCAGAAGTCGGTGAAAGAGGCCCGCAAATATGCAGCGGAAGTGCATGTGGCCGCGTCGGGCGAGACCAGCCACTTCACCACGCTTCCCGAGCCAGCCAGCTGGCAGCTGAGCCGCGGCGCGAGCTACCTGCACCTGTGCAGCAACGAGACCATCCACGGCATTGAATTCCACGAACTGCCCGACCTGAAGGCGCTGGGCAGCGATGCGCCCCTGGTCATCGATTTTTCTTCCCATGTGGCATCGCGCGCCGTCGACTGGTCGCGCGTGGGCCTGGCGTTCGGTGGAGCGCAGAAGAACCTGGGCCCTGCCGGCCTCACGCTGGTGGTGGTGCGGGAGGATCTGCTGGGGCACGCCCTGCCCGCCTGCCCCAGCGCCTTCGACTACAAGATCGTGGCGGACAACCAGTCCATGTTCAACACCCCGCCCACCTGGGGCATCTACGTGGCCGGCCTGACCTTCCAGTGGCTCAAGCGCCAGCGCGAGGGCGAACTGAGCGGGATCGCGGCGCTGGAGCATCGGAACATCGCAAAGGCCCGGCTGCTGTACGACACCATCGACCAGTCGCAGTTCTATGTGAACAAGGTGTCGGAGAACGCCCGGTCCCGCATGAACATTCCGTTCTTCCTGCGCGACGAATCGCGCAACGATGCCTTCCTGGCAGGCGCCAAGGAACGCGGGCTGCTGCAGCTCAAGGGGCACAAATCGGTGGGCGGCATGCGCGCCAGCCTGTACAACGCCATGCCCCTGTCGGGCGTCGAGGCCCTGGTGGCCTACATGCGAGAATTTGAACGCAAGCACGCCTGAAGCCCTGACAGTCCAGAGAAAACGCCCCCACACCTTTCATGACCATCCCGCAAGCCTCTCCGGACCTCGCCAGCCTGCGCGTCCAAATCGACAACATCGACCAGCAGCTGCTCACGCTGCTGAACCAGCGCGCCCTGGTCGCCGAACGGGTGGGCGAGATCAAGAAGCGCGAAGGCACGCCCTTCTTCCGCCCCGACCGGGTGGCCCAGGTCATCGAGAAGATCCAGACCGCCAATCCCGGCCCATTGAAGGGGCCGCATGTCGCGGCCATCTGGCGCGAGATCATGTCCGCCTGCTTGGCACTCGAGTCACCGCAGCGGGTGGCCGTGCTCGGCCCGGCCGGCACCTTCTGTGAGCAGGCGGCCGTGGAGTTCTTCGGTGGCGCGGCCGACCTCATGTACTGCGCCAATTTTGACGAAGTGTTCCACGCCACGGCGGCAGGCAGCGCGCAATACGGTGTGGTCGGCGTGGAAAATTCGGTCGAGGGCGTGGTGACCCGATCGCTCGATCTGTTCCTGCACACGCCTTGCCACGTGGTCGGCGAAGTGAGCCTGCTCGTGCGCCACAACCTGATGCGGCAGTCCGACTCGCTCGAAGGCATCGAGGCGGTGCTGGCACACCCGCAGGCGCTGGCGCAATGCCAGGGATGGCTGTCCAAGCACCTGCCCCACGCAGAGCGCCGCCCGGTATCCAGCAATGCGGAAGGGGCCCGGCTGGCCGCGACCAATCCGGCGTGGGCGGGCATTGCGAGCGAACGGGCCGCCACGCAATTCGGCCTGCATCTGGTCGCGCATGCCATTCAGGACGATGCCTACAACCGCACCCGGTTCGCCATCATCTGCCTGCCGCACACGCTGCAGACGCCACCACCGTCGGGCAAGGACTGCACCAGCCTGGTCATCTCGGTGCCCAACCGGCCCGGCGCGGTCCACGACCTGCTGGTGCCGCTCAAGACACACGGGGTGTCGATGACCCGGTTCGAATCCCGCCCCGCCCGCACAGGCCAGTGGGAGTATTACTTCTACATCGACCTCGACGGCCACCCGTCCCTGCCCCATGTGGCACGGGCCCTCGAAGAACTGCGTGCGCTGTGTGCGTTCTACAAGGTGCTGGGCACCTACCCGGTCGCGCCATGAGCGGGCCCGCCATGTTTGAACAGCTGGGGTTGATCGGCTGCGGCCTGATGGGAGGGTCGTTCGCTCTGGCCATGAAGAAGGCCGGCCTCGTCAAGCGCGTGGTCGGGTACAGCAAGTCGCCGTCCACCACCGACCGCGCCCGCCAGATGGGCGTGATCGATGTCGAGGCACCGTCCGCGTTGCTCGCCGTGGCGGGCGCCGACATCGTGCTCGTGGCCGTCCCCGTGGCCGCGACCGAGGCCACGCTCAAGGCCATCAAGCACCTCGTCACACCGCAGATGCTGATCATGGACGTGGGCTCGACCAAGGCCGACGTGGTGCAGGCCGCACGCCGCGCCCTCCGCGACCAGGTGGGATCCTTCGTTCCGGCCCACCCGATCACCGGGCGCGAGGTGTCCGGCGTGGAATACGCGGAAGCCGAGCTGTACAGCGGGCGCCAGGTCATCCTCACGCCGACCGAGCGCACCTTGACCGCCCATCTGCAAAAGGCCGAAGAAGTGTGGCGCACGCTGGGCTGCCGGGTGCAAAGCATGTCGCCCGAATCGCACGACGCTGCCTTTGCGTCCGTCAGCCACCTGCCTCATTTGCTGGCCTTCGCCATGATGAACAGCATCACGGCGCAAGACCATGGCGATATGTTCCTGTCCCTGGCAGGCCCGGGCTTTCGCGATTTCACCCGCATCGCGGCCAGCGACCCCAAGGTCTGGCGAGACATTCTGTTGTCCAACCGCGAAGAGCTTCTGGCACAGTCGCGGCTTTTCCAGCAGGCGTTGCAGCAGTTGGAGCAGACCATGCAGCAGGGCAATCCCCAGGCGCTGGAAGACCTGATCACCCTGGCCAGCGAAACCCGCGCGCACTGGCGCATGGGCGCCCAACGCACCCCCACCCCCAATTCCTGATGTTCAGCACCGAGTTTCTCGACCTCCCGCCGCTGTCCACGGCGGGCGGCGCCATACAGCTTCCAGGCTCCAAGAGCATCTCCAACCGTGTTTTGCTGCTGGCGGCACTGAGCGAAGGCACCACCGAAATCCACGACCTGCTGGCATCCGATGACACCCGGGTCATGCTCGATGCACTGCGGCAACTGGGTTGCACGGTGGACGAGCAAGGCGCCAGCGTGCGCATCACGGGGCTGGGCACCCAACCCGCGAACGCCCCGGCCGCCCTTTTCCTGGGCAATGCCGGCACGGCGATGCGCCCGCTGACGGCCGCGCTGGCGCTGCTGGGCGGCGAGTTCGAGTTGTCCGGCGTGCCGCGCATGCACGAGCGGCCCATCGGCGACCTGGTGGATGCGCTGCGCCAGCTCGGTTGCCGCATCGACTACCTGGGCAACGAAGGGTTTCCACCCCTTCGCATTGCACACGCCCAAGGCGTGCCGCCGCTATCGCTGTCCAGGCCCATTTCCGTGCGCGGTGACGTGTCGAGCCAGTTCCTCACCGCCCTGCTGATGGCGCTTCCACTGGTCGCGGTCGAGCAAGACGTGGTGATCGAGGTGGTGGGCGAGCTGATCTCGCGGCCCTACATCCACATCACGCTGCAGTTGCTGGCGCGGTTCGGCATCGATGTACAGCATGACCGGTGGCAGCGGTTCACCATCCCGGCCCGCAGCCGATACCGTTCGCCCGGGAGCATCCACGTCGAGGCCGACGCGTCTTCGGCCAGCTATTTCATTGCGCTGGGCGCCATCGCCGGCGTTGCCGAGCACGACGACGGCGTGCAGATCCTGGGCGTGGGGCAAGACTCCATCCAGGGGGATATCCGCTTCATCGAGGCCGCGCAGGCCATGGGCGCACAGGTCACGGGCGGGCCCAACTGGCTGAAGATCCGCCGCGGCGCATGGCCGCTCAAGGCCATCGATCTGGACTGCAACCACATTCCCGACGCCGCCATGACGCTGGCCGTCATGGCCCTCTATGCCGAAGGCACGACCACGCTGCGCAACATCGCCAGCTGGCGCGTCAAGGAAACCGACCGCCTGACCGCCATGGCGACCGAGCTGCGCAAACTCGGCGCCACGGTGGAGGAAGGCGCGGACTTCCTGCGCGTCACGCCCCCGGCTGCGCCTGCCGGCTGGCGGGCCGCCAGCATCCACACCTACGATGACCACCGCGTGGCCATGTGCTTTTCACTGGCGGCCTTCAATCCGGCGGCGCTGCCCGTTCGCATCCAAGACCCCAAGTGCGTGGCCAAGACGTTTCCGGATTATTTCGAGGCACTGTTTTCCGTCACGCAAACCCCCACGGAACGCATTCCGGTGATCTGCATCGACGGCCCGACCGCATCCGGCAAGGGCACCGTGGCCGCCGCCGTGGCGCAGCGACTGGGGTACCGGTTTCTGGACTCAGGCGCCATGTACCGCATCGCGGCGCTGGCGGCCTTGCGGGCGGGCCTGCAGATCGATGCGGCGCACGAGCCGCGCATCGCGACGCTCGCACGCGGGCTGCCCGTGCGATTCGAAGGCGGGCGGATCTGGCTCGGCGCCGATGATGTGACCGATACCATCCGCACCGAAGAAGCGGGCATGAATGCGTCGCGCGTCTCCGCACTGCCCGCCGTGCGGGAGGCCCTGGTGGCCCTACAACACAGCTTTCGGCGGCTTCCGGGACTCGTGGCGGACGGGCGCGACATGGGCACCGTGATCTTTCCCCAGGCCGCCTTGAAGGTCTACTTGACCGCCAGCGCGGCATGCCGGGCCGAACGCCGGCATAAACAGTTGATTTCAAAGGGGATTTCGGCTAGCATCGCAGACCTTCGCGCCGATTTGGAGGCGCGCGACGCCCGGGACAGTTCCCGCAGCGTTGCGCCCTTGAAGCCGGCGCAGGATGCCCTGGTTCTGGACAACTCCTCGCTCACGGTCGATGCGGCTGTCGAGCAGGTACTTGCCTGGTGGCAGGAACGACAGCCCTTCGCCACCTAGGCACGGGGTTGCAAGCCGAGGCTCACGCCCCGGACAGGCCCGCCCGGCCCCACAGGCACCCAGTGCCCAGGCCGTGCGGTTCTCCAACCTAACCGCGGTTTTGCCGCAAAAAACCTCCGCAGGCAGCTTTAAAAACGATGGCGATGGTGCTGTCGGAACCCTGTTTGCGGCTTTAGGAAATACATGTCTGAATCTTTTGCCGCCCTTTTCGAAGAGTCCTTGACACGCACCGAAATGCGTCCGGGCGAAGTGATCACCGCCGAAGTCGTGCGCGTGGAACACAACTTCGTCGTGGTGAACGCCGGCCTCAAGTCCGAAGCCTACGTGCCCCTGGAAGAGTTCAAGAACGACAAGGGCGAAGTCGAAGTCCAGGTGGGCGATTTCGTCTCCGTGGCCATCGGCTCGATCGAAAACGGTTACGGCGACACCATCCTGTCGCGTGACACCGCCAAGCGCCTGGCCTCCTGGCTGGCGCTGGAAAAGGCCCTGGAATCCGGCGAATTCGTCACCGGCACGACCAGCGGCAAGGTCAAGGGTGGCCTCACGGTGCTGGTCAACGGCATCCGCGCCTTCCTGCCAGGTTCGCTGATCGACACGCGTCCGATCAAGGACCTGACGCCTTACGAAAACAAGACCCTGGAATTCAAGGTCATCAAGCTCGACCGCAAGCGCAACAACGTGGTGCTGTCGCGCCGCGCGGTGGTGGAAGCCTCCATGGGCGAAGAGCGCGCCAAGCTGATGGAAACCCTGAAGGAAGGCTCCATCGTCCAGGGCGTGGTCAAGAACATCACCGAATACGGTGCGTTCGTGGACCTGGGCGGCATCGACGGCCTGCTGCACATCACCGACATGGCATGGCGCCGCGTTCGCCATCCTTCGGAAGTGGTCACGGCCGGTCAGGAAATCACGGCCAAGATCCTCAAGTTCGACACCGAAAAGAACCGCGTGTCCCTGGGCCTCAAGCAAATGGGCGACGATCCCTGGATGGGCGTTTCGCGCCGCTATCCTTCGGGCACCCGCCTGTTCGGCAAGGTCACGAACATTGCCGACTACGGCGCATTCGTGGAACTGGAACCCGGCATCGAAGGCCTGGTGCACGTCTCCGAAATGGACTGGACCAACAAGAACATCGCTCCTTCCAAGCTCGTATCGCTGGGTGACGAAGTCGAAGTCATGGTCCTCGAGATCGACGAAGACAAGCGCCGCATCAGCCTGGGCATGAAGCAGTGCAAGGCCAACCCATGGCAAGAGTTCGCGCAGAACACCAAGCGCGGCGACCGCGTCAAGGGCCCGATCAAGTCGATCACCGACTTCGGCGTGTTCGTGGGTCTGGCTGCCGGCATCGACGGCCTGGTGCACCTGTCCGACCTGTCGTGGAACGAAACCGGCGAAGCCGCCGTTCGCAACTACAAGAAGGGCCAGGAAGTCGAAGCGATCGTGCTGGCCGTGGACGTGGACCGCGAACGCATCTCGCTGGGCATCAAGCAGCTCGACGGCGACCCATTCACCACCTTCGTGACGGTGAACGACAAGGGCCAGACGGTGACCGGCAAGGTCAAGACCGTGGACGCCCGTGGCGCTGAAATCGACCTCGGCGAAGACATCATCGGCTACCTGCGCGCTTCGGAAATCTCCCGCGACCGCGTGGAAGATGCCCGCAATGTGCTCAAGGAAGGCGACGAAGTCACGGCCGTGGTGGTGAACGTGGACCGCAAGACCCGCAACATCCAGCTGTCCATCAAGCAAAAGGACATGGCCGACGAGCAAGGCGCCATGGCCAACCTGAGCCAGCAATCGAGCCGCGAAAGCGCCGGCACGACCAGCCTGGGCGCCCTGCTGCGCGCCAAGCTGGACAACTCGGACAAGTAATCCGAGAGTCAGGCAACGACCGCTTCGGCGGTTGTGAATGGCGGGCGCCTCGTGCGCCCGCTTCTTTTTGTTCTGTTTCCCAGGTTGCAAAGACTAGGATTCCATGACCCGATCAGACCTCGTTGAAGAACTGGCGGCACGGTTCAGCCAGCTCACCCAGCGCGATGCCGAATACGCCGTCAAGACCATTCTGGACGCCGTGGGCGACGCATTGGTGCGTGGCCACCGCATCGAGATCCGGGGTTTTGGCAGCTTTTCGGTCAACCGCCGCCCGCCCCGCATGGGCCGCAATCCCCGCAGCGGCGAAGCCGTGGCGATCCCGGAAAAGCGCGTGCCCCACTTCAAGCCCGGCAAGGCCCTGCGCGAAGCCGTAGACCAGCGCACGGTCGAAATGGGCATCGTCGATGCACCGTCGCAAAAACATCAAAATTGATAGCTGCCTGCGCTTGGCTGTCAAGCGCCGGGAGCCCGTGGCACGGGTATCGGCGCAGATGGCAGACGCGCCACGGCGTGCCCGTAGAATGCCCCCACACCACCGGGGAGACGCATGAAATACCTCCTGTGGCTGCTCAAGGCAGCCATTTTTTTTTACCCTGTTCGCTTTTGCACTGAACAACCAGCAAGACGCCACCGTGCACTTCTTTTTCGGCACGCACTGGAGCGCCCCCCTGGTGCTCGTCGTGCTGACGGCCTTCGCGGCCGGGGTCGTCGTGGGCGTGCTGGGCATGGTGCCCCGCTGGTGGAAGCACCGCAGCGCCGCCCGGCGCGCACAGGCCGCGTTGCCGGCTGAAGCCCCGGCCCCCGCACCGGTCGCGGCTCCAGCCGTGCCGGACCTGCAACAACAACCGCCCTCCATCCATGGAATTTGATTTCAGCTGGCTGCTGCTGGGCCTGCCGCTGGCGTTCGTGCTGGGGTGGTTCGCCTCCCGCTTCGACCTGCGGCAATTGCGCGAGGAGAACCGCCGCGCGCCCAAGGCCTATTTCAAAGGCCTGAACTTTCTGCTCAACGAGCAGCAGGACCAGGCGATCGATGCGTTCATCGAGGCGGTGCAGAACGATCCGGACACGTCCGAGCTGCATTTCGCGCTGGGCAACCTCTTTCGCCGCCGTGGCGAGTACAACCGTGCCGTCCGAGTGCACGAGCACTTGCTGTCGCGCGGCGACCTGAGCCGCACCGACCGCGACCGGGCGCAGCATGCGCTGGCCCTGGACTTCCTCAAGGCCGGCCTGCTCGACCGCGCCGAAGATGCCCTGCGGCGGCTGGAGAACACGCCGTTCGAGAGCCAGTCGCGCCTGGCCCTGCTGGCCATCTACGAACGCTCGCGCGACTGGCCGCAGGCGGCGGCCATCGCCCGCAAGATGCACGGATCGCACCAGGGCGACTTCAGCACGCGGCAGGCCCACTACCTGTGCGAACAGGCCATCGCGCGGGCCGCGCAAGGCGACCAGGAAGCCGCGCAGGCGCAGTTCGAAGAGGCCGTGGCCGCCGCGCCCCACGCGCCCCGCCCGCGCATCGAACTGGCCCGCCTGCACCACCGCTGCGGCCGGCCGGAACAGGCGTTTTCCACGCTGCTGGAGCTTTCGCGCGAATCGCCCGGCGCCCTGCCCCTGGCCGCCCCGTTGCTGGTCGAGGTGGGCGCAGCCACCCAGCGCGCCGAGGAAACCTACCAGTTGCTGCTGGGCCATTACGAGCGGGCGCCGTCGCTGGACATGCTGGAGGCCATCGTGTCGATGGACGCCGCCTCGGGCGACGCGTCACGCCCGGGCCGCAGTGGTACGTGCGCCATCTGGACAAGGAGCCCTCGCTGGTGGCGGCCGCGAAGTGGCTGGCGCAGGAAACACTGGAGCACGAGCAGTTCCATCCCCAGGTGCAAAAGGCGCTGGACCAGGCGACCAAGCCGCTCACCCGCTACCGCTGCGCGGCCTGCGGCTTCGAGGCCCGGCAGCATTTTTGGCAGTGCCCCGGCTGCCAGACCTGGGACAGCTACCCCGCCCGGCGCGTGGAAGAGCTATGAGGCTGCGGGGGACCAAGGCCCTGCTGATCGCCATGGCCATGGCCGCAGCCGTTCACTGCGTCGCCGCCGTGGCGGCGGTGGAGGTCAACACGGCGTCCGTCGCCGACCTCGACGGGGTCAAAGGCATCGGCCCGGCGCTGTCGGCCAGGATTCTCCAGGCCCGGGAGAAGGGTCCGTTCCAGAACTGGCCGGACCTCGTCGGCCGCGTCCCGGGCCTGGGCAAGGCCTCTGCCGCGCGCCTGTCCAGCGAAGGCCTCACGGTGAACGGTGCCGCGTTCGACGGCGCACCGGCCGCAGCCGTTCCATCGCCGCCCATGGCGGGCGCGTCGCGTTAGACACCCAACGGATTGCGAGCCCGCAGCACGCCCAATCTCCGGGCTCTGCTAGGGTATTCATAGCATGTCCGAAAGGCATGCCCGTAGAATCGTTCGGGCATGCCCCTGATCCTCCTCGTCCTCCTCCCCTTCATCGGCAGCCTGCTGGCGGCGGTGCTGCCGTCGAACGCGCGCAACACCGAATCCACGCTCGCCGGTGCGATCGCGCTGTTCTGTGCGGTGCAGGCTGCGCTGTACTTTCCGGAGATCGCCGCGGGCGGGGTGCTGCGCCAGGAAATCCCCTGGCTGCCCGCGCTGGGGCTGAACCTGGTGATCCGCATGGACGGATTCGCCTGGATGTTCTGCATGCTGATCCTGGGCATCGGCTCGCTGGTGGTGCTGTATGCGCGCTACTACATGTCGCCGGCCGATCCGGTGCCGCGCTTCTTCTCGTTCTTCCTGGCGTTCATGGGCGCCATGGCCGGCGTGGTGCTGTCGGGCAACATCATCCAGCTGGCCTTCTTCTGGGAGCTCACCAGCCTGTTCTCCTTCCTGCTGATCGGCTACTGGTACCACCGCCAGGACGCGCGCCGGGGCGCTCGCATGGCGCTCACCGTGACGGGCACGGGCGGGCTGTGCATGCTGGCAGGCATGCTGGTGATCGGGCACATCGTGGGCAGCTACGACCTCGACCATGTGCTGGCAGCCGGCGAGCAGATCCGCAACCACCCGTGGTACCTGGCGGCCCTGGTGCTGGTGCTGCTGGGTGCGCTGACCAAGAGCGCGCAGTTTCCCTTCCACTTCTGGCTGCCCAACGCCATGGCCGCGCCGACGCCCGTGTCGGCCTATCTGCACTCGGCCACGATGGTCAAGGCGGGCGTCTTCCTGCTGGCGCGCATGTGGCCCGTGATGGGCGGCACCGAGCCCTGGTTCTGGCTGGTGGGCGGCGCGGGCGTGTGCACGCTGCTGGTGGGCGGCTACGCGGCCATGTTCCAGAACGACCTCAAGGGGCTGCTGGCGTATTCCACCATCTCGCACCTGGGCCTGATCACGCTGCTGCTGGGGCTGAACAGCCCACTGGCGGCGGTGGCGGCGGTGTTCCACATCATGAACCACGCCACCTTCAAGGCCTCGCTCTTCATGGCGGCGGGCATCGTGGACCATGAAAGCGGCACGCGCGACATCCGGCGCCTGTCCGGGCTGCGCACCATGATGCCGGTGACGGCCACCCTGGCGATGGTGGCCAGCGCTTCCATGGCGGGCGTGCCGCTGCTCAACGGCTTTCTGTCCAAGGAAATGTTCTTCGCCGAGACGGTGTTCCTCGACGCCTCGCCGCTGGTGGCGACCGTGCTGCCAGTCGCCGCCACTCTGGCCGGCGTGTTCAGCGTGGCCTACTCGCTGCGGTTCATCGTGGACGTGTTCTGGGGCCCGCGCGCGCAAGACCTGCCGCGCCAGCCGCACGAGCCGCCGCACTGGATGCGCGTGCCGGTGGAACTGCTGGTGCTGGCCTGCCTGGTGGTCGGCATCTTTCCCGCGTGGTCGGTCGGCCAGTACCTGGACGCGGCGGCGCGGCCGGTGGTCGGTGGCCCGTTGCCCGAGTTCAGCCTGGCCATCTGGCACGGCTTCAATACCCCCTTCGTGATGAGCCTGGTCGCCCTGGGCGGCGGCACCGCGCTCTACCTTCTGCTGCGCCGCCAGCGCGCCGCCGGCAAGGTGGATGCGCCCCCGCTCATCTACCGCGTGAGCGGACGGCGCCTGTTCGAGATCGCCCTCACCTGGCTCACGCTGTGCGGGCACAACGGGCGGCGGCTGATGGCCACGCCGCGACTGCAGTGGCAAATGCTGTGGCTGGTGCTGGCGGCGCTGGCCGGCGCGGCCCTGCCGCTGTGGACACAGGGCCTGCAGCTCGGCGACCGCGGCACGCTGCCCCTGTCGCCGGCCTTCGTCGTGCTGTGGACGCTGGGCTCGATCTGCGCGGTGGCCGCCGCGTGGCAGGCCAAGTACCACCGGCTGGCGGCGCTGACACTGATGGGCGGCGCGGGCCTGTGCACCTGCATCACCTTTTTGTGGTTCTCGGCGCCCGACCTGGCGCTCACGCAGATCGTGGTGGAGATCGTCACCACCGTGCTCGTGCTGCTGGGCCTGCGCTGGCTGCCACGGCGCGACGAGCGGCTGCGCGGCGTGGACACCACCCACCCGGGCATCGTGCGGGCACGGCGGCTGCGCGACATGGCGGTGGCGCTGGCCGCCGGCGGCGGCATGGCCTGGCTGGCCTTCACCATGATGAGCCGGCCGTTCCCCGAAAGCACCTCCACCTTCTTCCTGGAGCGCGCGCAGACCGAGGGCGGCGGCACCAACGTGGTCAACGTGATGCTGGTGGACTTTCGCGGCTTCGACACCTTCGGCGAGATCGTGGTGCTGGGCATCGTCGCCCTGACGGTGTATGCGCTGCTGCGCCGCTTCCGCCCCGCGCGCGAGACCATGGACCTGCCCGAGCAGCAGCGCAACATGCCGGCCGATCTGCAGACCGACCTGCTCAACCCGCGCAATGCGGCCGACACCGCCATCGGCTACCTGATGGTGCCCGCCGTGCTGGTGCGGCTGCTGCTGCCATTCACGGCCCTGGTGTCGTTCTACATGTTCATGCGCGGCCACAACGAGCCGGGCGGCGGCTTCGTGGCCGGGCTGGTGCTGTCGGTGGGGCTGCTGCTGCAATACATCATCTCGGGCACGCACTGGGTCGAGGCGCATCTGCCGCTGTACCCGCGCCGCTGGATCGGCACGGGGTTGCTGTTCGCCCTGGGCACCGGGCTGGGCGCCATCGCGCTGGGCTATCCGTTCCTGACCAGCCACACCGCGCACCTGCACCTGCCGGTGATCGGCGAGATCCACATCGCCAGCGCGCTGTTCTTCGACATCGGCGTCTTCACCCTGGTCGTCGGCTCGACGCTGCTGATCCTCACCGCCATCGCCCACCAATCGGTGCGGGGCCACCGCTACCACGCGCGCCTGGCCGAGGAGCGCGAGGCCGAACTGGCGGCCAGCCCCGACGCCACCGCCCCCGAAGGAGGACCCCGCTGATGGAAATCGTTCTCGCCATTGCCATCGGCGTGCTCACCGGCTCCGGCGTGTGGCTGCTGCTGCGCCCGCGGACCTTCCAGGTCATCATGGGCCTGGCCCTGCTGTCGTATGCGGTCAACCTGTTCATCTTCAGCATGGGCCGCCTGGGCCTGGCCATCAACAAGGAGCCCGTGCTGGTGGAAGGTGTTCCGAAGGACCTGCTGCACTATGCCGACCCCATGCCGCAGGCACTGGTGCTGACCGCCATCGTGATCGGCTTCGCCATGACGGCGCTGTTCCTCGTGGTGCTGCTGGCATCGCGCGGCATGTCGGGCACCGACCATGTGGACGGCACGCGCTCGCACGACGTGCAGGAGATGCCGTGACCCCGGCCCTCGCGCACGCCCTTTCCGCATGGATGCCGCACCTGATGCTGGTGCCCATCGTGCTGCCGCTGCTCACCGCCGCGCTGATGCTGCTGCTGCGCGAAGAGCGCCAGCGGCTCAAGCTGGGCCTGAACATCGCATCCACCTTCCTCGGCCTGCTGGTGGCCACGGCGCTGCTGCTGTGGACGGCCCAGGCCACCGTGCCAACCACCATGGGCGTGTACCTGCCGGGCAACTGGCCCGCGCCGTTCGGCATCGTGCTGGCGCTGGACCGGCTCTCGGCCATGATGTTGGTGCTGACCAGTGCCGTCGCCCTGTGCTCCATCGTCTTCGCGGCCGCGCGCTGGCACCGCGCCGGGGTGCACTACCACCCGCTGTTCCAGTTCCAGCTGATGGGGCTGGCGGGCGCGTTCCTCACCGCCGACCTGTTCAACCTGTTCGTGTTCTTCGAGATCATGCTGGCCGCCTCCTACGGGCTGCTGCTGCACGGCTCCGGACGCACTCGGGTACAGGCCGGGCTGCACTACATCGCCATCAACCTGGCGGCCTCGTCGCTGTTCCTCATCGGCGTGTCGATGCTGTACGGCATCACCGGCACGCTGAACATGGCCGATCTGGCGCAGAGCATTCCCAAGGTGGCGGCGGCGGACCGGGGCCTGCTGCACGCAGCGGCGGCCATCCTGGCCACGGCCTTCCTCATCAAGGCCGCGATGTGGCCGCTCAACTTCTGGCTGGTGCCGGCCTACAGCGCCGCCACCGCGCCGGCGGGCGCGCTGTTCGCGCTGATGACCAAGGTGGGCGTGTACACCATCCTGCGGCTGTGGACGCTCATGTTCAGCAGCGAGGCCGGCGCCTCCGCGCTGTTCGGCAGCCTGTGGCTGATCGGCGGCGGCATGATCACCATGGCCTTCGGCGGCATCGGCATGCTGGGGTCGCAGCGGCTCACGCACCTGGCGGGCTATGCGGCCATTCTTTCGTCCGGCACGCTGCTGGCGGCGGCCGGCTTCGGGCAGAACGTGCTGACCGCCGGGCTGCTGTACTACCTGCCCAGCTCCACGCTCGCGATCAGCGCGATGTTCCTGCTGGGCGACCTGATCGACCGCTGGCGCAACGACGGCGCCACGCTCGCGCCGCACGAGCGGCACGACGACGCGCCCTTCCTCACGGCCGAGCTGGTGCCCGCCGCGGGCCTGAACCTCGACGAGGACGAGACCGTGCTGATCGGCCGGGTCATTCCCGCCGCCGCCGCCTTCCTGGGCCTGGCCTACCTGCTGTGCACGCTGGTGATCGCCGGGCTGCCGCCGCTGTCGGGCTTCGTGGGCAAGTTCGCCATGCTGACGGCGCTGCTCAACCCGCTGGGCCTGGGCTCGTCGTCCGGCTACCAGCCCGGCACGCCGGGATGGGTGCTGCTGGCGCTGATGATCGTCACCGGCCTGTTCGCGCTGATCGCCCTCACCCGCACCGGCATCCGCTATTTCTGGACCACGCACGACCGCCGCCCGCCCCAGCTGCGCGTGCTGGAAGGCCTGCCGATCGCGCTGCTGCTGGCCGGGTGCATCGGCCTCACGCTGTACGCCGGCGCGGTGATGCGGTTCACGCAGGCCACCGCCAACGCGTTGCACACACCGTCCAGCTACATCCGCGCGGTGATGTCGGCGCGGCCCGTGCCCGGCCCGGTCACGCCGGCGCAGCCGCCCGCGAAGGAGACGCCATGAAGCGGCTGTTCCCGGCCCCGCTGCTGTCCGTGGCGCTGTTCGTGATGTGGCTGATGCTCAACCGCTCGGTGAGCGCCGGGCAGCTCGTGCTGGCGGCGTGCGTGGCCATCGCCATCCCGGTGCTCACGCGTGGCCTGCGGCCCCTGCCGGTGCGCATCCGCAGGCCCGGCACCGTGCTGCGGCTGGTGGCGTCCGTCATCGCCGACAGCGTGGTGTCCAACCTGCGTCTGCTGCGCTTTCTGGCGACGCCATCGGGCCACCGGCCGCACCCGCCGGGCTTCGTGCAGATTCCACTGGAGATGCGCGACCCGAACGCCCTGGCGGTGCTGGCGATGATCGTGTGCATCACCCCCGGCACGTCGTGGGCCGAACTGTCGCTGGACCGTTCGGTGCTGATGCTGCACGTGCTGGAGCTGGACGACAAGCAGGCCGCCATCGATCACGTCAAAACGCGCTACGAGCGCCCCCTGATGGAGATTTTCGAATCATGACCAACGGTTCCATCCTGTCCATCGCACTGCCGGTCGCCGTCTTCCTGCTGGTGCTGGCGATGTCCTGCGCCCTGGTGCGCATGCTCAAGGGCCCGTCGGCGCAGGACCGGGTGCTGGCCCTGGACTGCATGTACCTGAACGGCATGCTGTGCATGCTGGTGCTGGGCATCTACTACGGCAGCACGAACTACTTCGAGGCGGCGCTGCTGATCGCGCTGCTGGGCTTTGCCAGCTCCACGGCGATGGCCAAGTTCCTGCTGCGCGGCGAGGTGATCGAATGACCGCCACCACCCTGCCCCTGTGGGCCGAGATCGCCATCGCGGCCCTGGTGCTGGCCGGGTGCGGCATCGCCCTGCTGGGGTCGCTCGGGCTGCTGCGCCTGCCGACCTACTTCGAGCGGGTTCACGCGCCGTCCGTGATCGCCACGCTCGGGTGCTGGTGCATCGTGCTGGCCACGCTGCTGTACTTTTCGGTCCAGGGCGCCGGGCTGGCGCTGCACGCGCTGCTCATCGGCCTGTTCGTGGCGGTCACCGTGCCGGTGACCAACATCTTCCTGATGCGCGCCGCCCTGTTCCGCGCGCGCCGGGCCGGCCAGAACGTGCCGCCCAGCCTGAGCCGCCTGCACGAGAGCACCGACCGAGACTCCTGAGGCGATCGTCGGCGCATCTTCTCGGCGCGTTTCTCGGCGTAGCTTCTCGGCGTAGCTTCTCGGCGCCTCCTTCGACGCATTTGCTACCAAATTTATAGCAATATACCCTAGAAGAACATGCCGCCACGGCCTGTTTGACCACATGCCGAACGGTCCGTACCGGACGAGCGGCATCGGTGGCTGGACACAGCCGAACGCTACCAATTCAATAGCATGATGCCCTAGTGGAATATGCGCTGGCGGCCTTTTCCGCTCGAATCAAGAACCCGCCCCGCCGAAGCCGCCGCCACCCGGCGTGTGCACCTCGAACACATCGCCCGGCTCCATCTGCGCCTGGCCGATGTGCTCCAGCATCTCCACCCGGCCGTCCGCACGCACCACGCGGTTGATGCCCGGCTGCCCCGGCTGGCCGCCCGCCATGCCGAACGCGCCGTGGCGGCGCCCGTTGGAGAGGATGCCAGCCGTCATGGGTTCGAGAAAACGCACCCGGCGCACGCCGCCGTTGCCGCCCTTCCAGCGCCCCGCCCCGCCCGAATCGGCGCGGATGGCGTAGCTCTCCAGCCGCACCGGAAAGCGGAACTCCAGGATCTCGGGATCGGTCAGGCGCGAGTTGGTCATGTGCGTCTGCACGACACCGGTGCCGTCGAAACCCTCCACCAGTTCCCCTCCGTCGCCGAACACCCCACCGGCGCCGCTGCCGCCCGAGATGGTCTCGTAGTACTGGTGGCGATCGTTGCCAAAGGTGAAGTTGTTCATCGTGCACTGGCTGCCCGCCGACACGCCCAAAGCGCCCAGCAGCGCGTTGGTGATGCAGGTGGAGGTCTCCACGTTGCCCGCCACCACGGACGCCGGCGGCAGGGGGTTGAGCATGGAGCCGGGCGGGATGATGACCTCCAGCGGCTTGAGGCAGCCGGCGTTCAGCGGAATGTCGTCGTCCACCAGCGAGCGGAACACGTACAGCACCGCGGCCATGCACACCGCGGTGGGGGCATTGAAGTTGTTG
The DNA here is from genome assembly GCF_057541515.1 of Acidovorax sp. KNOB132. Lineage (NCBI taxonomy): Bacteria > Pseudomonadati > Pseudomonadota > Betaproteobacteria > Burkholderiales > Comamonadaceae > Acidovorax > Acidovorax sp. KNOB132. The sequence continues at coordinate 5,689 of NZ_BAAJYT010000002.1, read as the reverse complement.
GCCTGCTGCGCCGAGGTGCCGGTGAAGTCGATCACCGCGCTGCGGGCGGCGGCGTCCACGCGCACCGCGACCTGGATCTGCGCGCCGTTGTCCAGCGGCAGCGTGAAGGCACCGTTCTGGAGCCGGGCGGCCAGGCGGGCGATGGCGCGGCGCACCGACTCCTCGGCGTTGTCCTGCACATGGCCCATGTAGGCCTGCACCACGGGCAGGCCGAACTGCTGCACCATGCGCCGCAGTTCCTGCACGCCCTTTTCGTTGGCGGCGATCTGCGCCTTCAGGTCGGCCAGGTTCTGCTGCGGGTTGCGGCTGGGGTATTCGCCGCTTTGCAGCAGGGCTGTCATTTCGGCCTCGCGCAGCACGCCGCGCTCCACCAGCTTGACGTTGTCGATCTGCACGCCCTCTTCCTCGATGCGCGTGGAAAACGGCGGCATCGACCCGGGGGTGGTGCCGCCCACGTCGGCATGGTGGCCGCGGCTGCCGACGTAGAACGTGGGCTCGGCCTCTTCGGCCAGGTACACGGGGGTGATGACGGTGATGTCCGGCAGGTGCGTGCCGCCGTGATACGGGTCGTTCAGCACGTACACGTCGCCCGGCTGCATGCGCCCGGCATTGCGGTGGATGACCGCCTTGATGCTTTCGCCCATCGAGCCCAGGTGCACCGGCATGTGGGGCGCGTTGGCGATCAGGTGGCCTTCGGCGTCGAACAGTGCGCAGCTGAAATCCAGGCGCTCCTTGATGTTCACCGAGTGCGCGGTGTTCTGCAGCTGCAGCCCCATCTGTTCGGCGATGTTCATGAAGAGGTTGTTGAACACCTCCAGCAGCACCGGGTCCACCGTGGTGCCCAGCGCATGCCGCACGCTGCGCGCGGTGGTGCGGTCGATCACCAGGTGGTCGAGGGCCGTCAGCGCGGCCTGCCAGCCCGGCTCCACCACGGTGGTGGCGTTCTTCTCGGCAATGATGGCCGGGCCGGCGATCACGTCGCCGGGGCGCAGGTCCTCGCGCACCACCAGGGCCGCGTCGTGCCACGCGGGCACGCCGTCCACGCCCACGGTGTACATGCGCACGGTGCCACGGCGCGGCGCCTCGCGCGGCGGTTGCAGGGCCTGCATCGGCTCGACCGGCGCGTCGCCGGCCACCACCGCCTCGACCGAGACCGCCTCCACGATCAACGCCCGGCCCCGCATGAGAAAGGCGAAGCGCTGGCGGTAGGCGGCCTCGAAACCCGCCGTGATGGCCGCCACCTCCGGCACCTCGCCGACGGGCACGACCAGCGCCGCGTCCGAGCCCTCGTACCGCACATGCACCCGGCGGCGCACCGACACCGGCGCACCGCCTTGCTGCTGCTGTGCCATTTCGGCCCGGGCCGCCTCGGCCAGCGTATCCAGCGTGTGGGCGATGCCGCCCAGGGCCTCGGGCGACAGGCGCGCCTCCACCGCCTGTTCGCGGATCAGGTTCTGGTCGGCCAGGCCCATGCCATAGGCCGACAGCACGCCGGCCAGCGGGTGCACGAACACGCGCTGCATGCCCAGCGCATCGGCCACCAGGCAGGCATGCTGCCCGCCCGCGCCGCCGAAGCACTGCAGGGTGTAGCGCGTGACGTCGTAGCCCCGTGCGACCGAGATCTTCTTGATGGCATTGGCCATCTGCTGCACCGCGATCTGGATGAAGCCGTGGGCCACGTCGTGCGCGGGGCGGCCGGCCTGCGCCGCCAGGTCAGCAAAGCGGGCCTGCACCACGCCCGCATCGAGCGGCTCGTTGCCGCCGTGGCCGAACACGTGCGGAAAGTGCGCGGGCTGGATCTTGCCGACCATCACGTTGGCATCGGTCACGGCCAGCGGCCCGCCCCGGCGGTAGCTGGCCGGCCCCGGGTTGGCGCCCGCGCTCTGCGGGCCCACGCGAAAGCGCGCGCCGTCGTATTCCAGCAGCGAGCCGCCGCCGGCGGCCACGGTGTGGATGCTCATCATCGGCGCGCGCATGCGCACGCCCGCCACCTGGGTTTCGAACTCGCGCTCGAACTCGCCCGCGTAGTGGCTCACGTCGGTGGAGGTGCCGCCCATGTCGAAACCGATCACGCGCACCGAATCCCCAGGGCCCGCGGCCCCGCCTGCACCTCCTGCGCCGCCTGCCTCGCCCGCGAAGGCCAGCTCCGCCGTGCGCGCCATCCCCACGATCCCGCCGGCCGGGCCGGAGAGGATCGCGTCCTTGCCCTGGAAACGGTGCGCATCGGTGAGCCCGCCCGACGACTGCATGAAGTACAGCGGCACGCCCGGCATCTCGGCGGCCACCTGCTCCACGTAGCGGCGCAGGATGGGCGACAGGTAGGCATCCACCACCGTGGTGTCGCCCCGGCTCACGAACTTCATCAGCGGGCTGGTGCCGTGCGAGGTGCTCACCTGCGTGAAGCCTGCCTCTCGCGCGAGCCGCGCCGCCGCCTGCTCGTGCGCGGTGTAGCGGTAGCCATGCATGAACACGATGGCCACGCTGCGCAGGCCCGCGTCGTGGGCGGCCCACAGGCGCTCGCGCAGGTGGGCCTCGTCCAGCGCCTGCTCGACCTCGCCATGGGCGCCCACGCGCTCCTGCGCCTCGATCACGCGGCTGTACAGCAGCTCGGGCAGCACGATGCGGCGCTCGAACAGGCGGGGGCGGTTCTGGTAGGCGATGCGCAGCGCATCGCGAAAGCCCCGCGTGGTCACCAGCAGCGTGGGCTCTCCCTTGCGCTCCAGCAGCGCGTTGGTGGCCACGGTGGTGCCCATCTTCACGCACTCCACCTGCGTGGGTGACACGGGCGCGCCGGGCTGCAGGCCCAGCAGGTGGCGGATGCCGGCCACCGCGGCATCGCGATAGTGCCCGGGGTTTTCGGACAGCAGCTTGTGCGTGACCAGGGTGCCGTCGGGCCGGCGGCCCACCACGTCGGTGAAGGTGCCGCCACGGTCCACCCAGAACTGCCACAGTTGCGTTGCCATGTCGATGCTTTCCTCAGCCTGTTACGAATGAAATGGTTGGACAACATTGACGCAGGCATCACCTGCGAGACAGGAGAGCATCCACGATCTGCCGACCTTTTTCGATGATATCTTCGGCCCGCGGCACGCCGCTGCGGCCCGCTTGCATTCATTGCGTGGGCGATTTCGGCGCCCCGCCCCCTCAACGAACCAGCCCATTCCAACGACTGCGGCAGCCACCGATCCCCTTCATCCACCAGACATGCCAGAACAAATCGACTATGCCTTCCTGAGCGCCCTGGAGGGCGGCTCGCTGACCACCGGCTACGTGCCGGCGGCCAACGTGAGCAAGAGCGGGGTGACCATCGCGACCGGGTTCGACCTGGGCCAGCGCTCCGAGAGCGATCTGAAGAACCTGGGCCTGGCCAGCGGCCTGGTCACCAAGCTCAAACCCTACCTCGGCACCAAGGGCGCGGATGCCAAGACGCTGATCGAGAAGACCCCGCTGACGATCACTGCCGCCGAGGCCGAATCCATCGACAAGGCCACCAAGGCCAGCCACATCGCGAGCGTGAAGCTCAAATACGATTCGGCCACGGCCGCCAAGAAGAACTTCATCGACCTGCCGGCGGAAGCGCAGACCGTCATCGCGTCGGTGTCGTTCCAGTACGGCGTCAACCTGGATGCCGCCACGCCGAAGTTCTGGAAGGCCGTCACCGAACAGGACTGGACCGAAGCGGTCAAGCTGCTCAAGAACTTCGGGGATGTGTATCCCACCCGCCGCGGCAAGGAAGCCGCCCTGCTGGAGAAAGTCAAATGAAACGATGGATCGCCCTGGCCAGCGCCGCGATGGCTTGCGCCACCCTGCATGCTGCACCTGCCAACCCTGGCGCCGACCACGCGGTCGGTGTGGTGCATGTCACCAACCCGGAACTGCTCTCGGCGCTGCAGAACCTCAAGGCCTCGCTCACGGCAGAGCGCACGCCGCTCGCGTTCGACAATGGCGCTTCGGCCAAGAACTGCCTCGAATATTCGGACCTGCTGCCGAAGAGCCAGCCGGTCGAGTCGACCCGCAACTTCGAGATCCGCAGCGAATACCGGCTGTGCGACAGCATCCGCGTGATCACCGGCAAGCCCTTCGTCGCGCAGAAGGCCGCCGCCTCCGGCAAGCAGGGCAAAACCCTGTATGAAAAACTGGACCTGCGGTCGTTCCCCTCGTCGCTGCGCAATCGCGCCGATGGCAAGAAGCACACGCTCCGGGCGCTGCTGCCCGGCACGCACCAGTCCGAAGGCAGCGCCGTCCAGGTGGAAACCCCGGAGCAGTTCTTCCGCCTGGAGGTCGTGGGCACCATCGACCACGGCAGGGGCCACCCGCCCGAATGGATCGTCTGGGTGACGGACGAGCTCAAGAACGGCACCTACCGCGGGTACAGCAACATCGTCGTGCATCCGCCCCGTGCGGCGTCCGGCCTGTACACCGCGGCGGCATCGCCCCGATGACAATGGGCGGTCCTTTCCTTTAGCCCCGTCACCGGGGCGCCGCAGGTACCGAATCGCATGGCCTCTTTCGTCCCCCACCGTCCCTTGCTGGACCAGACCTTTCCCCGCACCCTGTCCGCCTGGGTGGAGCGTTTCGGCCAACCCGTGTCTCGCGGCGCCCGCATCGAAGGCTGGCTGTTCGAGGGCGTGGTCGCACGGCGCGCGGCCGAGCAACGCCTTGCGGCGGTGGGCGTGGTGGCGCGGTTTCGCAGTGCCTACAAGCCCCTGGTGCACTACTTTCTGGAAGAGGTCGATACCGCCCAGCTGGCCGCCGCCACGGTGCGCTACCCAGTGCCGGCCACCGGCTCGCCCGGGCGTTTTCTGCTGGAGGCCTATCCGCTGGCCGACCTCCTGGCCGGGTGCGACCTGCGGTTCGAACCCGGGGCCGACGACCTGCACTACGGCGTGGCGCTGCGCTTTCGCGATGGCCGCGAAACGGTCGATCGGGTCTTCGCACCCAACCGGGTGCACGAAGACCCCACCAGCCCGGACCCGCTGCTGTCGCCCACGGGCTGGCTGCGCGTGGACGCGTCCGGTGCGCCGGACAGCAACCAGGATGCGGCCGAATCCACCGATTTCGAAGACCTCTTCGCGCACGCCATGCGCACGCTGCGGGAGCATGCCTGGCCCGCGCAGGAGCCCTATTTCGAACGGCTGGACATCCGCGTCGACCTGCCGGGCTTCGAGCAGCCGCTGTCCACGCCGCACGAATGCATGAGCCTGCACGAGGCCCTGCACGAAGACCTGTATTTTTCGCTGCTCGAGTTCTTTCAGCAGCACTCCGGCCGCCCTGCGGGCGACCGCCGGCTGCAGCCCGGGCAGATCGTGCCCGACATCCGCCAACACGACGGCCCGCCACGCCTGCGCATCGCGCTGCGCGCCTTCGACGTGGCCGCACAGGACGCGGGCGCCTGGGCGGACACCACGGCCGGACAGGCCCTGGACGACATGGGCCAGGCTCCGCCGCCCGAGCGCATCGCACAAGCGATGGCGCGGCTGGGCGGCCAGCGCTTTTCCGCGCGCAGCCGCCAGGGGCGCGAGGTGCTGGGCCTGTACCGCACCGGCACCGAGGCCCCGATCCTGCTGAGCGGCGGCCAGCACGCCAACGAAACCTCCGGCGTCGTGGGGGCCCTGCGCGCGGCCGAGGCGCTGCATGCGCGGCCCGGCGCGCACTTCGCCCTCATCGCGCTGGAGAACCCGACGCTATG